>CAZCRQ010000082.1:7956-10767 GCA_964501095.1 uncultured bacterium
CAAGCACGGAGGCTTACGCTACCCCTCGTGGCTATTCCTGAGACGTCTGGGGCTGCCTCATCCGCCCAGTAGCAGGTTTGCTTCGCGAGTTCCAACTCGTAAGGCGTCGTTTCAATGTATTTTATCAGCGACGGCGCCAAGCTCTGAACCGTCTCGCCCAACCTACGCCCAAATAGACGCACTTCCGCCAAAGGATGCGCCAGCGAACGTCGGATCATCACCTCCACTGAACGCGCATTTATGGTCATTCCCAACTGGGTTTGAGTCGCCAGAGAGAGCACATAGCGTGCATCTTCACCGGCAGTGGTTTCGGCGCGGATTTTAGGCTTTGACCTGCCCTCAGTTTTATAAATCTTGTAAAAATAATCGGTAAGTTTGGGAAGAAGGTAGAAATAAGTATCGTTCTGAAGCTGGATCAAGTCAAGGAACTGTTTCTCGAAAGGTGTATTCTGGATTTCAGTGGGGAGCACAAAACCGCCGTCGAGCTTGATATAACGTTGTGATTTTTCGGTATAGGAAGCCAAACGGTGCGCCTCAATCGCTTCGACTGCCAGACGTGAAATGCCCAGGATGTCCAGGTTGAAGACCGCATGTTCGGCGACAGAACTGTGCCCGAATCCGAAGATAATGTTCTCATTAGATTTACGTGCTTGCTCAATTTCCTGACGCGCTTGTGCGCGCAGATTGGGAATTTCAGCGGGATCGCGGCTGATGCGCGCGTAAGCGGCGGAGATGGTCTCCGGCGTCAGGGAATTTTTATCCGGAGGCTCACCTCCGTCGATCGCGGCTTGATATAATCTAAAGATGGTCTCCGCATCCAGGTTGAAACCGGCGAGGATGATTTTTAACTCTGAAAAACGATCACTCATCCGCCACCCCCTGGATCAAAGCACCGATTCGAGAAGCCGCTTGACGCAGCGAGGCGTCCAGCATCACAATGTCACACACTCCAGCGCGTCGCCAGGAAACCACATGCTCCTGATCAACAGTACGCACCAGCATCATAACTTCACACACTCTCCCTTCCGACCATTGCAGAATACGTCCCAGGATCATGTCTGTCTCTGTGCCGTAACTCTCCCCATCAAGAAGTATCCAACGCGGGTAGTGATCCTCGAGGAAGTGAGTGAAACCTGCTCTCTGATTGAAAGCAACGACTTGAATGTTACATTTTGCCAATGCTACACCAAGCCGGTAACGAATCCGCGGGTTAGTGGTGAACAGGCTCAGAACCTCGCCCTCGCCAATGCTCGCCCCTCCCAGCACCCAGGAGACCCATTGTCGGGTTTCTTCAGACGATTCATTCCGAAATACCAGGTCAAAGGCGCCGAAATCGATGATATCCTGTTTTCCCCAGCGCTGCTTTTTTCCGCTATGCAGCCAGATGCGGGGGATGTTCCTCATACGCTTCGTCGACCGCAGCAAACGTTCCACCTGGATACCATGCTCCCCCCAAACCTCTTCATCACCCACCACCAGATCGCAGCGATGAGAATTTACCGAATCCGCCACAGTCTCCAGAACCAGAGAATCAATGCAATATACAACCCCAAATTGTTCGAGTCGCGTTTTCCAGGTCTGATCTTTGCTAAGCAGTACGATGTGAGGTTTGAAGACGTCGGAGAAGGTGCCGAATTCCCGTGAACGATAGCCTAAGACTTCCCGCTGTCCCAGACGTCGCTGGCTAAGTACAGAAGCGGTTCTCCAGATCTCTTCGACGATGGAGATCATCTTTTGATGAGCGATGCCGTCGATTTTTTCGATTTGAACTTCATATTTTGGTTTTTTGCGCGGGTAGAGATGCACCTGGACAGGAATTTCCGGTCCGTTCGGTTCCAGAATCAGACGTGCCTGAGGGACAGCATAACCATCCGCACCGACTCCCTCTTCAAATTCATAGTCAAATAGGAAACGTGAGACTGTCATGCAAGGAGGAAACAGTTTCACCCAATCACCGAACCAGTGCAGCCAGAGTTCAACACCATAACCTTCCCCCAAACAAGCGAGGTATTCCTCAGAAGTCACTTTCAGTTCGGTGATGTCCATCAGTTCAAGGGCTTCACACTCCTCGACCTCCACTCTCTCTCCGACAGAGGCGCGGAAGGTGGTAATCACTTCAATGCCAGCTTCAATGTACGCCAGCTTGCCGGCGAAGGTCACTTGTTCATGCCAGAACTGGTCTTCCGGTTGAGGGAGCAGGCGGTCGACCACTATCACCAGTTTACCGTTTTCAATTCGCGCTTGCAGGATGGTACTGTTGTAAACATCCTCGCCAGCGCGCACCAGCGTCAATCTGCCCTTCTTCTTTAACGGGTCCTCAAACCAACCCTGCCAGCGTGAGAGGTCATTCTCATTGCTCTGTCGCTTCAGTCGCAGAAAACGACGGAGAGATTCCGGGATTACAGGTTTAAGCTCCACAGACTACCCTTTAAACAACGACATCGATCTTCGATGGTCCGTTTAAAGGCGGAGGACCTTTGCGTGGTTCTTCGGTGCCCTTATTTTCGTCCTCCGGCTCCTCACCTTTATTTCGTTTTTTCCGCTGCTCCTGCCGGGGCTGCTCCTGAGTCGGCGGACGCTGATGGACACCTGGTACTCCGGTCGTATTATCCATCTTTCACTCCATGATCTTGAACGATCTAAGGCTAATCAAACCTCTGATTACTATTGTAGTATCACCAAGGGCGGTCGTGCAAGATTTTACTCGAAGTCGATTTTATAGTTGAAAAGTAGTAGAGAACAACATACTCTTGTGGTTTGATAAACGTACGGAATCCGACTGATCTGAGAAAGGGAGCCTGGACGTGCCAT
>CAZCRQ010000083.1:0-10741 GCA_964501095.1 uncultured bacterium
ATCATCGACAACTCTGAGTTTTTCTGATCCAGACATCCAAGGTCGGGGAGAGGATCATTTTTCCCCTGGTTAGCCAGGTAGCCCGGAGGTGCCACCCTCCGGGAATAAACGATCCTGGATGATGGCACGTCCAGGCTACACATCTAATTAGTGATTATCCAAGTAGCCCGGACGTGCCACCGTCCGGGAAAATGACGTATGTTTATCCAAATATCTCCCGGCGACGGCGCGTCCGGGTTACCTAGTGATTATCCAAGTAGCCCGGACGTGCCACCGTCCGGGAAAATGACGTATATTTATCCAAATATCTCCCGGACGACAGCGCGTCCGGGCTACCTGGCAGCTGGCAATAAGGTTATTGCAGAAAACACAGAATATTGTTTCAAAGATGAACCTTATCTCGATATTGTTCTCGGTGAAACGGCTGATATTCTTCTTCCATCGGAGTTCGTTGTTTATTCTGGTTATCCTAATCCGTTCAATCCATCGATCACAGTTCCTTTCAAACTACCTGAAGCCGGGGAAGTGGAATTTACATTATTCACTTTGCTTGGTCAGTGCGCTTTTCATACTGAAAAATATTATCAAGCAGGTGTTCATGATTTCGTGTTGGATCTGAAGGCGAATAATCATGATTTCTCCAGCGGTATTTATTTGCTGACACTCGGTTTCAAAGATAGAAAATATAATCAGAAAATTCTTTTTCTGAAGTAATAACCACAGAATATCTGTAAAATTTTTAAGTTCTGTAACAACCGCGCAAATAAATTCAATTATTGAAGAAGAAGATGCAACAATTGTTTGAACATGTTCGCAAATTCCTACCGGAAGGAAATTGACATACCTGATACTTCAACTACTATTGATGCAGTAGATAGATTTATTAATTATGAATTTGTTGATAAGGCGCAAATATATTATGTCTTCGATTGTAATTCACCAAATGATCCATACTTTGTGATTATATAAATCCAAATTATACAGAATGTAGGAAAAGGAATCTTCCATTTAAATTGTATATTCTTTTAATATCAGTTCACTTACTGGACGTTTGGGGACATGATGCACCTCATCCTCGCTCCGCCAATACTTTGTCGACTCTCCACTCCTCATCTCTTCTATCACCACCGTCTCCGCCGGTTCACCCAAGGCGAGAACAAGCAGGATATCATAACGTTTTTCCAGATTCCATAATTGCTGCAAATAGGGGCGATTGACCGAACCGAGCATGCAGCAGCCCAATCCCATCGCTCGTGCTCCCAACATAATGGTTTGAGCGGCGATACCGTGGTCACACCCAAAAGCGTCGCGAATTTCATTATCCGCGAGAATGACGATATAAGCGGCGGGACGTTCAGAAATCGCCGGACCGCCCCAGTCGGGAAGATCACGCGCCCATTTCACCTGAGCGAACAATTCCGCCTTTACCTCTGGATCATTGACCAGAATATATTTGAGCGGCTGAAGGTTGCCGGCGGAGGGAGTCAGACGCGCCAATCCAACAAGTTCAAGCAGGACATCACGAGAGATTGGTTTCTGAGCCTGGAATCTCCGGATTGTTCGGCTCTCTTGCACTAAATTTTTGAATAACTCGTATTTCAATTGCATAGTTCTGGAGTCTCGCCATTGATCCCCCGACCGGTGCGATGAAGTTCTTCCCGCAAGGCTTGAATACTCTCAATCATCCGATCGGAGATCTTCTGATAAGTCTCATGCCCCTCGGGTAAAGCATAGAGATCGCTCATATCGATCTGATTCCCGATGATCACCGCCATTCGTTTTCCGAAACGCAGCATGTGTTTGCCGATAGGGAGAATCTCCTGACTGCCTTCGTGGTAGCAGGGGACGACATTCACTTTGCATTGGTACGCCAGCCGTCCGACACCAATCTTGCCTTCACCGATGTCTCCAGTCCGGGAACGGGTACCTTCCGGATAAATGTGTACAATACTTTCCATTTGCAGAATTTCTTGTAAACGTCTCATACCTGGTTGATAGACACCATGCCCGCGTGTCAAGGGGATGCACCGGGCTTTCTTGAAGATCCAGGTGATGATTGGGCCAAGAAAGAAATTCTGCTCCTCCGGTGTATGCCAAGGGAAATACTTAATCGAACGAAAGGCATAAGGGAGAAAAATCAAGGCTCCGAGATATACATCGTCAAACATAGTGAGATGATTGGAAATAAACAAGTATGGTAATTTTGCATTTTTGATCCGTTGGCGTTCATATACTTTGACCGAATTAAAAAGTTTAAGAAATAGCAACATCGGACCGGCAATGATAAAGACTTGAATTAACCAGGAGACAACTGTATTAATCGGACCGCGAGTCCAAGATCTCATCATCTCGATACGCTGCTCCGCTTCTTCAGGCGAGCGAATGGCGGGGGGACGTTTACCTAACTTTCTAATTTGTTCAAAATCAAAGAGTTTCATACTTCGGCTCGGTGCTTCCTTGGTAATTCAGGAAATATCACCTAAGATAAATCAGAGAAGCACCAGGGTAATAATGTTTCAAGAGTGAACTCCATGACCAGCCTCGTTGGGCAAGTGCGGCTGAGCCCAATTGACATAGACCGACACCATGCCCCCATCCTAATCCTGACAAGGTAAAACCTCCATCCTTCTGTTTATGAACAAGAAACGCGCTGCTGGGGAGATGGCTGTCGGAGAGTAATCGACGGATTGACAGTTCTTTTCCAACTGTTATCTGTCCATTTTCTCCGACAACACGAAGAAAAATGATGCGACCCGACGCGCCTCTTCGCAAGGGTTGTAAATCATGAATCATTCCTAAGTCATGTCCAGTTCGCATATAGATTTTTTCTGATATATCATTATTAGTATAGGAAACACTCCAACGAAAATTGCTCTCCATCTCCCGAGAAGAAGGCGGATAAGGAAATACCTCCGGATTGCAAGCAATCCAATTTAAATTCGAACCAAGATGCCGCCCGAAAGAGAGATTATCTTGTAGCGAAAGTTTGTCTCCAATTGTTTTTTTCAAGGTGCCACAGACAACAGATTTCAAATATGGAAGTGTCCAGTCTTCCCAGGCAGTGGCATAATCCTCGGTGAAACCACCGCAAGCTTTGGAATATCGCGCATCAACAATCTTATCCTGATAAACAAGCAGGGCAGTTGGCGCCATTTGTAAAGCTTTTCGAGCAATGTCGCTCTCATGTGTCACCCCCTGATAACACTGGCAGTGATCATCATGACAAAGATCAAAGGCTTCCGCATAGTGATGTCTCCCTCGAGTCGCCAGAACAGTCGAGCGAGCTGCGACCGCCTGAGCCGCCAAAGCGTCAAGATGCCAATCCGGACGCATCTCGCTACCCAAAAGAGAAACCAAGTAATCTTCTAGAACTATTTCATTGACCAAAGTGAGCCGGTCGCCATCAACCACAAGCTCCAAATCGCCGCGAAACGACAACTGTTCCCGGTGATCCCAAGGAAAATCGATACCGATACGAACATCCTCGATCTCAAAGGCAGATTGAATGCTCGCTGGAGAAATTCTAATTGGAGACTCTACTATCCTCTCCAATGAACCATCTTGAGCGGCAATTTTTACCCTCCCACCTTCAGGTTTCGAGAGACGAATCACCTCAATTCGGGGAATCTCATCGGGAAACCGGCAGGTTGAAGCTGAAGGATTTTCACTAATCCACTTCTGTTGTTCTTTAAGGGCATCGTTCGGAGATTGCCAGGAACCAGCTGCGACATACCAGACTTCGGAATAATATACCTTGCCCTCAACTGTAACCGGCACTCCAGCTTTCAGGATTTCAACATCGACTTTATCCCGCTGCAAACGTTCGGCGAAGGCGCAGGCTTCGGCTTCTTGTAGAAAGGAAGCCAATTTCAATCCCCAATGGGGAGAATTGGAAGGTTCGATGGGTCTTGCCTGATATTGGGCTCGGGGAAATATGCGATCCGAAGACATGTAGTTTGAGTTCAACCTGAAACGAACTTCAGGTTGACGGATCGAGATGCCAATGCGAATCTTTTGGGGAATCATTTGTGTTCTAACTTTGTTTACAATTTACGCGAGGAGATTCAAATTTGAGCCGCTGTCGCCACGGGGACCATGTCCACCCAATCTGAGGACTTCAGCCAGCCGAAAATACCGACGTAATGACCATATAAGTAGAATCAGGGCGAGCGCTAACCACCAGGGGGCGACATGTTTACCGAATCCGTACCAGACAGGATCCTCGGTTCCCAGGGTATTGGAAGCGAACAATCCAGCGGCGTTGTTGACTGCATGAACGACAACTGGGGGCCAGATAGATTCAACCCGCCACGCCATGGCTCCCATGATCACCGCCATCAGCAAAATCGGGATGAGAAAATAGAGGTTGGCATGAACCAGAGCAAAAATGGCACTGGTCGCCAGGACGCCAGAAGTCACTCCGCGGTTCTGTTCAAACCAACGCTGGACAAAACCGCGAAAAAGTCCCTCCTCAACTATGGGAGCAACCACACAGATAGTCAGCAAGAGGGTGAAAAAATCAGTCGCGCTCTTGAAAGTGAGAATCCGTTTCAGACTCTCCGAGAGGTAATCCGGAATCGGTTTGACCAGATCGACCAGACGAGATAATTCATCACCCAGTACTGCAATGGCAATTCCGATGATGACCGCATAGATTATAAATGGGATTGGAACCGATTTCAGGCGAAAATGAATCACTGTCGACAATCGTCGCATTCGTAAAAAGATAAATGCGGGAAGAATGATTATCGCCTGGTTCAACATCCAAGTGAACTGCATCATCGGAGTCCAGTGGGAAACGCCGGCGGAGATCATCTCCATCACACCGTCCAGGATTTTCTCCTGATCCTGCTTCAACACATCGACTTGCGGAACACCATCGTAAGAATCCAAGAGGACTTGAGAAGCGGCAAGTATAAAAAAGAAGACACTCATCCCAAAGAAGAGTAAAACCGAAAAGAGCAGGACAAGAAAAACCGATTGCCCAGTGATAGGAGGTTTCATTTGCCCTGGTGTCTGATTGGTGTCATCATGATTTGGTATGAGGGTCATCTTTTCCCAATTTTACGGTTAATTTATTCCCTTAACAGCCGATCGAGTAAAATTGCCCCAGCCATCGCCACATTCAAAGAATCTACACGTCCCAACCGTGGAATCGCAAGTCGATAATCAGCCAAACGGATCAGATCTGGGTGCAAACCATGCGGTTCATTGCCAAGCAGCAGAACCGCTCCCGGGGAGCGAAGTTCCTGAATGTTTCCCTCAGCTCTATTCACAGACGCTGGAACGGCACTGCCATCCTGCCGCCAAGGTACAGGGGGAATGCCAGGCTCGACCACCGCCGCTAAAATCAAATAACCCAGCTTTTGTGCTTGCAGCAAGACGGTGTGAAGTTCGATGTCTTGCAGTATAGTCAAGTGCATAAAAGCAGCCATGGAGGCGCGCAGCACTTTGGGATTGTAAACTTCTACCGTACCCTTCCCCAACCAGACATCTTTCACGCCATAAAACGCCGCGGCTCGAAGAAGCGTTCCAACATTCCCAGGATCACTTACATTGTCCAGGGCAAGGATCAAACCTGATGTCGGCGGGATTTGCAATTGCTGTGTTGGAGGCTGAATCATCACCGCGATGACAGGAGGCGGAGTGGTCAGGTCGCTCATCAGCTTTAAATCGTGCTCGGAAACTTCGAGAGTCCGGATGTTCGCTTGATGAATTTGCGAGAGAAGCTCCCGATCCTGTTCATGCTCTAAGACGCTGGAGTTAAATACAACGCCATAAAACTGATCTGCTGCCCAAAGCGCATCACGTATAGCAACGGTACCTTCAAGAAGATAATAACCATAAGATTGACGGTACTTCTTCTGCGCCAATTTGTGAAGAGTCGTTTTATTAAGATTCCATTTTGTATTTTGTTTTATGTTTGCTGGCATCTCTTCCGAATCCTCCAACCATTTTTTCCAGAGCTTTTCCGGCGGATTATTCAAATCCCATGACCGAATTTCAGAGGGTTCGAGGTTAATAAACCTGTTAAAGAGTTTTTCTCTATGGATTGGATTGGGTTCATTCTCCAGGACAAAACGTCGGAAGATGGACGCCCATTTCGCGTGAATAGTCCAGCAATTCTCCATCAATTTTTCAAGTTCCTGTCTAAGATGACTGGCGAAAAATGGAGCTTCTCCGCCGGTAGAAACAGCGATGAGCAGAGGATCGTGACGTACCACCGCGGGAAAGTAAACTGTGCAAAGTTCAGGTTGATCGACAACATTGACGGGAATGCCGGCTGCATGTGCGGCTTGGGAAATCGCTTGATTCAATTCATGCTGGTCAGTCGCGACGATGATTAAGCCAAATCCCGGAACATCATCCGGTTCTGCCAAGCGAAACTGCCAATTAATCCGCTCTTTCTCTATAAGTTGATCCAATTCAGGAATACATCGCGGTGAAATTCCCTGCACTTTTACTCCAGCGGCGAGGAGGTCTTGCACTTTACGCAGGGCGATTTTACCGCCACCGACTACCAGCGCTGAGACATGATTACTGCGGAAGATGAGGGGGAAAAACACAATATTTGCCTAATACTATAACTATAAAGATGTGGTAATAATATAAAGACAATTTTATGTTGTTTAAAAAATAGCAGAACATTATATTTGATATGCCGAGCAATCTTAAAGTGAATTTATACTATCAGTTTTTCGGTTCTTCGCTATTTCAAGCGGCTTGATTGAAAAAGTAATATCAGGTAATTTAAGCAACCAAGACACCATCGCACAAACACATCTCACCACAAATACTATACATTAAAAGAGTGCAATGGCTTACTAAATTAATTCTTCCCAACAATTTGCCGACGCAGTCTTTTTACCGGGATATTCAATTGTTCACGATATTTCTGCACAGTACGTCGGGCAATGGGAAAATCCGCTTCCGCCAGTTTATCAGCAATTGCTTGGTCGCTCATCGGCTGGGCTTTGTTCTCTTCGTCGATGATCTGTTTAAGTTTTGCCTTGATAGTTCGGGTGGCGACTTCCTCGCCGGAACCGGTCTCCATTCGATCATTGAAAAAGTATTTTAATTCAAACACACCATAGGATGTTTGCACATATTTATCTCTTGTCACACGGCTAATTGTCGAAATATCCATCTGAATATCTTCTGCGATGTCATTGAGAATCATCGGTTTCAGATCGGATTCCTTTCCGCTCTTGAACCAGGCGATCTGACGTTGCACAATCGCGCGCATTGTCCGCACCATCGTGGTTCGGCGCTGAATGATGGCATTGATGAACCAACGTGCGCTTTCCGCCTTTTGAATAGCAAATTCCCGCGCTTTTTTGTCTTCAACCTGTTTGGATAAAATCAATCGTTTCAATTCTTCATTTATATAGAAGCTGGGGATGTTGCCATCATTGAGAGTGACAACAAATTCACCGGCAAATTCTTCGACAATCAAGTCGGGGATGATATAATTCAGTTTTTCGTTAATGACACCCTCCCCCGGTCGGGGATTAAGCCTGGCGATGATATTGAAGGAATCCTGCACCTCCTCAGTGGAGACTTTCATCGCTTCGGCTATCGTTTCAAATCGTCGATTGACAAAATCATCGTAATAATCTTTAAGAACTGTATAGGCTGTTGTGTTTCCCTTGTTTAACATTTCCAGTTGAATCATCAGACATTCTCTCAAGTCACGAGCGGCGATGCCAAAAGGATCATACCGTTGAATGCGATGCAAGACTCGTTCAACTTTCTCCTCAGGCACTCCTAGTAAAATAGCGAGCTGTGAGATGCTGGTGCTCAGATAGCCGCGGGAATCAAGGCTGCCGATGATATATTCGCCGATCTCAAGGCACTCTGGAGAGCAGCGATCCATTCTCAGTTGTTCCAAGAGAGAATCAGCCAAGGTGACTGTCGCCGCCTGGGGGATCTCCACCGGCTCGGTAATCGCCTGATTGCTGCGGTACCTGATTTGATCATCTTCATCATTGAGAACTGTCTCCCAATCCACCTCGCTCTCTTCCTTTTCGGAATCACGGGCTTCGGCATCCTCACGCTCTTTCTCTTCCTCTTCGATCGTGGCACTCTCGAGACGATTTTCTTCAGGCTGCTCCTGAACTTCTTCCACCTCATCAAGAATTTCCAACAGGGGATTCTGCTCGAACTCCTGGTGGAATCGAGTTTCAAGCAAGAGCTGAGGAAGCTGGATCAACTCCGAACGAAGAATCTGCTGAGGTTGAAGGATCTGCTCCTGTTTAAGACGCATTTCCTGACGGATCTGCATAATTCAGTCACTACCTGCTAAGTTTAAATTTTTCACCCAGGTATAATTTCCTGGACTCTGCATCACTCTCGAGAAATTCGCTGCTGCCGGACTTTAAAATCCGACCTTCATAAAGAAGATATGCCCGATCGGTGATCTCCAAGGTTTCATGGACATTATGATCGGTGATCAAGACGCCGATGCCTCGGTCTTTCAAACGGCGGACTAAATCTTGAATATCCGTAGTGGTGATGGGATCGATACCGGCAAATGGTTCATCCAATAAGATAAATTTCGGATCGGTCACCAGGCACCGGGCGATTTCAGTGCGCCGTCTCTCCCCTCCAGATAAGTTATAGGCTTTACTCTTCCGTAGGTGTGAGATAGAAAACTCCTCGAGCAATTGATCGCATTTTTCTTTTCTCTGCGACCTCCGCATCGGCAGAGTTTCAAGAATCGCCATTAAGTTCTGCTCGACAGTCATTTTACGAAAGATACTCGCTTCTTGAGGAAGATAACCGATGCCAAGCCGAGCACGCTGGTACATCCGTTTTCCGGTGATATCGCCTCCATTCAAGAGGATTCGCCCATATTTGGGTTTTATCAGACCGACAATCATGTAAAAGGTGGTAGTTTTCCCGGCGCCGTTTGGACCCAGCAATCCCACAATTTCGCCTTGGGTGAACTCCAGCGTCACCTCATCCACCACCGCCCGACGCCCATATACCTTCACCAACCGTTCAACACGCAGACTATAGGGCGATAATTCACTCATCCGAACGGATCTCCTTCGCTAATTCAGGTGGATAATACGTTCCCTGGGTTCCTCCTTCCACTTTGATATTATCCAACTGTCCATCTTTTACGAATAGGATAATCTGATCGCCACTGACACGATTGGAGCCTTTATCGATGCCATTCTCGAAAATATGATAGATTCCAATCGCCTGCCGGTCACTTTGGATTCGTACAACCTGTTTTTTTTCAAAATCGAGGGCGATGCGAAAGCCTTCCATAACACTGCGAGGTGAATCTTTAGAACTATCAGAGGGTGTATAAAGCAATGCCTTGCCGAATACTTCGAGGGAATCAATCTGCTGTTCAGTAAAATAGATCCAGATGGAATCCCCCAGGGCTTCATCACGTTCCCGTAAAACGCGCGGATGTCCAATCAGGAGCGCTTTTCGGTTGTCCGGGTAATAATACAATTTGTCACACCATCCCTTCACATCATCCCAGGTTAGAACCACCTGTGAGATGGCTTCTGCGTAACCCTTGGTCACATTGTATTCCATCGTATCGGCGATAATCCGCGTTTCCAAAGCGCCAATGGTATCCAATTTGGTAAGAATCGGATCTGCGGGAACCATACCCTTTTCCTCTTTCAGATACCAGACTCCATAGTCGCCCGTTAATCGTATTTTACGTCTGAGATCATCGAGAACGATGCTTTTTTGTACCGTGGCGACATCACCTCGCTCCTCATATCTTCCTTGACGGCTAGTAAGAATCACCGAATCGCGGGTGACTTTGAAATTGCCTTGGGCGATGGTTTTACGTACCCCGGCATCGTAGGTCACCATGTCAGCATCCAGCCGTCGAGTGGGCTCCATGATAACAACCCGACCCTGCAGCATCAGCAACTGTTTGCGTTCCCAATGACGTGCCTCATCGCACCATATTGTAATGGAATCCTGGATGAACTTGACATTGTCCCGACAGATGGTGACATATTCCCCGGAACTGCCTTCGGTAGTCCAATCCCCCGCTCGCAAGAGACGGACTGCTCCCTTTGTGTCGCGTCCCTTCCCATGATACTCCCCGCGATCATCGATAGTCTGGCTACCCAGAACGGAAGTCATCGACGCCAATAACAGCAATCCGGCTGAGAGAAGCATTTGGCGAAGGATGGAAGATTGCTGCATGGTTTGAGTTACGGTTTCTATTTCTTCTCCTTCATACTTCTCAAGCTTACACCTACTGGATTGAAAATCTTGCGGTAATTAAGGTCCTGGGAAGCGATAAAACCTGTACCCATCAGGGTATCCCATTGGGTGATGACAATCACGCTGGTATCGCTGCGAATCATGCCATCATCACGCGACCAGGACATACGAGGCGTACGAATAACCATGCCGCTATCAGTATGAACAACAACATGCCCGCGGGCGAAAAGCTCACGTCCCTCCTTCAGCACCTCTCCTTCATCCGCTTTCAGATAACTGCTTGGCTTACCGTTTTGATAGAACTCAACCTCGATTCCACCTTCCAACTCAGCGCGTTTTTTGTAATCATTTTGTTTGATTTTTGGGGATCGCAGTACAAAAGTGATATTTCCATCTTTTGTATGAGTAATGGTCGCATTCTTGAATTCCTGAGTCGGGAGCAGACGTCGGACTTCATCGGACACCGGTTCCGAAGTATTCGAGAGATCAGTGCAGCCAATAATCAACAAGCCGAAGAGGAATAATAAACAGT
>CAZCRQ010000084.1:0-8632 GCA_964501095.1 uncultured bacterium
CACGGAGGCTTACGCTACCTCGCGTAGCACGGGCGTCCCGCCCGCGGTTTCATCCACGATTCCATTGGCGAGACGCCAATGCTACGTATCATAAGAGCATCGCAAGTATCGCAAGCACCCGCAAGCACGGAGGCTTACGCTACCTCGCGTAGCACGGGCGTCCCGCCCGCGGTTTCATCCACGATTCCATTGGCGAGACGCCAATGCTACGTATCATAAGAGCATCGCAAGCACCGCAAGCACGGAGGCTTACGCTACCCCTCATTTCGCGAATCGCAAGCATAGTACAAGCTATTAACCTTGGTTTCAGAGATATTATGCTTCTGCTTGTTCTGGCGATTCATGGATATTAAATTTAAGCTTTAATGAAATCAATTCACCCTTTTAAGGTTAAATAATGGCGCGTGCACAAAAGAAACTTACTCGGAAAGAACTTCGTCAGGATCCACTGATGAAAACGGTCAGCCAAGCTCAAGTCTGGCTGGATCTTCATGGTCGGAAATTATCCATTGCGATCATCTCAGTCGTTGTAATCGCACTTGTGGTTGTCATCTACAACAGGATGCGTGTTTCTGCAAATAATGACGCTCTCCTGGCGATGTCTCAGGTGAGAAGCATTTTGAGCGAGAACCGTCGTGAGGATGCGGTGAAATTGATGGAGCAGACAGCCGATCGGTTCAAAGGCACTCAGGGAGCGGCGGAAGCCTTATACAGCCTCGCGGAGTTCAACCTGGCGGATAATAAGAATGAAGAAGCGCTCGAGTATTTCGATAAGTTTGTCCGGAAATACAAGAATGAGCATTTTCTTTATGTATCGGCATTGGATGGCAAGGCGACCGCGTTGGAAAACCTGGGACGGATCGAGGAAGCCGCCAAGACCTACGATCTGGTGGTGGCAAACGATCATTTAGGGTATGTGAAACCTTATGCACTTTACGATGCCGGTCGATGCTATGCGCTTTCGGGAAAACCTCAGATCGCCAAACAGCGGTTTCAGAAAGTGATCGACGAATTTGAACGATCGAAAATCAAACCGGGAGCTGAGCGGGAGTTAGCCAAACTGGAACTCAATCTTTAATCTCCTACAGTTTCTCTCTTGACTCTTATCGCAAAAATTCATATAATGATTAGCTCGAAGAGTGGGTAAAAACCCACTTTTTCTTTTGCGTTCAGGCAGGCAAGTGGTTACATCGGAACGTGTGTACGATTTAATCGCACCATCGCTGAAAGATACAGATTTTGAACTGATGGCGGTGAAAGTGCGGAATTTTCGGGGGCGGGTGGGGTTTTATATCACTCTGGATCATCATTTGCGCGGTATTACTCTGGATGAATGCACCTCCTGGTCGCGAAAATTTGAAGATCTCTTGGATATGGCTGAGTTCATTCCACGCAACTATTCTCTCGAGGTCTCCTCACCCGGGATTGGGCAGCCACTCAAGCATGAATGGCAATTTCGGAAGAATATCGGCCGAACCTTGACCCTGAATCTTCTGGATTCGACTCACAATCCAGCGTCTGTGGTGAAGTATCGCGGGGAATTGGCTGAAGTTCAGGCGGAGACACTGCTATTTACCGATGGCACGTCTCATTTTGTCCGTGATATTGTGGAAGCGAAAGTGGAGCTTCCCTGGTAAAGGAGTTTAAAAACTATGAATCAAGCGGTGGTGGATGCGATTTCGCAGATCATCCGTGAAAAAGATATCGATCGTAATACATTTCAGGGAATTATTGAATCCGTCTTTCTAAAAGCGATCGAGAAAAAGTACGGACAGAGCGAGAATTTCGATGTTATCTTTAACCTGGACAAGGGGGATATCGAAATCTATGCGAACAAAATAGTTGTCCCCAATGGAGAAGTGACAAATGAGGCGCTGGAGATAGAGTATGACCAAGCCTTGAAAACCGATCCCGATATCGAGATTGGAGAAGAATTTGTCGAAGTGATCGATTATGAAACCTTCGGGCGACGGTTGGTTATCTCAGCCAAACAGAATCTGATTCAAAAAATCAAGGAGATCGAAAAGCGCAATCTTTTTGAAGAATTTACCAAGCGGATCGGTGAGATAGTCATCGGCGATATTCATCAGATCAATAAAGGGGGTTTACGTATCAATATCGACAAGACGGAAGTGATCATGCCGCCGTCAGAGCAGGTATATAATGAGCGTTATCGGCGCGGGCAGTCCATCAAGGCGATCATTCAGTCCGTACGAGAAACTAATCGCGATCCGGAAATCATTGTGTCTCGCCGAAGCCTAAGCTTCATCCAGCGTTTGTTTGAACTGGAGGTGCCGGAGATCTATGATGGGATTGTCGAGATCAAGGCGATTGCCCGTGAACCTGGCGATCGGACGAAGATCGCAGTGGAATCGAATGACAAGCGCGTCGATCCCGTCGGCGCCTGTGTCGGGATCAAAGGTGTACGCATCCAGGCGATTGTGCGTGAATTGAACAATGAAAAAATAGATATCATCCATTGGACAACGGATCGTGAATTGATAGTTCGCCGTGCACTGGCTCCAGTGATACCATTGGAGGTTGTCATCAATGATGATGGCGAGGAAGCGACGGTAGTCATCCCAGATGATCAGATGTCAATAGCAATCGGCAGACGCGGGCAAAATATTCGGCTCGCCGGTGAAATCACCAAACTCAGGATTGAACCGATACGTGAAAGTGAATACTATGCTGAGGAGCTTAAATTGGACGATATCGAGGAAATGAATCCGCAACTGTTGGAAACCTTGAAAAATGCTGGCTATACTACGGCTGAGGAGATTCTGGACATCGGCTTGGAAGGTTTGATGCAGATTGATGGTTTGGATGAGGAGAAGGGCAGAAGAATCCTAGAAATTCTGAACGGTTATTTTGAATAGATAGTGGAGAAAGATTTGGCGGTGAAAAAAATCCGCAAGTTACACATTGTGGCGAAAGAACTGAAATTGGCGTCGTCGACCTTGACCCAGGAACTTGAAGCCAACGGTTATCAAGTCACCAAAGCTCAGATGACTCCCATCACAGATGAGATGTATGAGGAGTTGCTGAAGAAGTTTGCACCCGACCTTTGGACGAGTCGTCAGGAAGAAATCGCCAAACAGAAAGCCGAGGAGAAGGAGCTGCAAGCCCAAAAGGTACGCCATGAGGATCTTCAGAAAATACTTGACACAGGAGGAAAAGTCGAGCCGAGAAAGGCATCGCCGTCTGTTCGTCAGATGGATCCTGAACTGTTGAAATTGACACGACCGATTGAAAAACTATCACCGGAAAAGATTATAACTCCGGTGAAAGAAATGCTAATCCCGATAACTGCGAAGATTGAACCAGTGGAGAGCCAAGCCGAGCTACCGATTGTGGAAGAGAAACCGGCGAAAAGACCGCTGGAAAGAGTGAAACCTGCTCCACCGGTACAGGAAGCAGCCAGCCAGGTGGTAAAAGAGTTTGCCGAAACGGAAGCGGAACTCGCGACTCTGACGAAACAACTGGAAAGGGAGCCGCGAGAGAAGCTGAAAGAAGAAGATCAACTGGAGGAGAAAAAAGCCGCGCCTTTATCCGTTCGTGGGGCGGTTAGCAACGAGGATATCCTGGTCTTCACCCCAACTCCTACTCCGCGTGAAGCTGTATCTGAAATCCCCGAGTTCGATTTGAAAAAACAAATTTTGGAAGAGGAAACGGATGAAGATGAGATTCCACGCAGCAAGAAGAAAAGAAAACGTAAGCGGAAAGCGATCAAAGCGGAGACGGAACAGATAGAGGCGCCGGTGAAATCCAGTGATTGGATGAGCGGCGACGACAGCCTGGTGAAACGCCGGAAGAAACGGGATCGGAAGAAGAAGAAGAAAGTCGATGTTAAGGAAGTCCAGGCATCCATTCGTCATACGATGGCGGCAATGGAGGATCACAGCCGGAAAAGAAAGCGTCGCCATATCGCACATGACATCGGCATCGTCGATGAGGAAATCAAGCTGATAAAGGTGACCGAGTTCATCTCCACCACCGACCTTGCTTCCCTGATTGATGTACCGGTGAATGATCTGATTCGGGAATGTTTGATGTTGGGATTACGAGTGACTATCAATCAGCGTCTCGAGCAGGACACTATTCAGCTTCTCGCTGAGGAGCATGGTTACCAAGTGGAATTTGTCGATCGAGTGATCGATGAAGAATTCGTACATGAAGAATACGATGCGGAGGAGGAATCGCTTTTAGAACCTCATGCACCGGTAGTGACCGTAATGGGGCATGTCGATCATGGAAAGACGTCACTTTTGGACTATATCCGTCATACGCGGGTGGTAGAGGGAGAAGTTGGAGGCATCACTCAGCATATTGGAGCCTACGAAGTTGAACATAACAATAAAAAGATCACTTTTTTAGATACTCCGGGTCATGCTGCCTTTACTGCGATGCGCGCCCGTGGGGCGCAGGTAACCGATATTGTCGTCCTCGTCATTGCCGCGGACGACCAAGTGATGCCCCAAACTATAGAAGCGATCGATCATTCGAAAGCCGCGGGTGTGCCGATCGTTGTTGCCATCAACAAAATGGACAAACCCGGAGCCAATCCCGATAAAGTGAGAAGACAACTCTCTGAACACAACATCATCGTCGAGCAGTACGGCGGCGAGGTGCTCAATAGCGAAATCTCCGCCAAGACGGGCAAGGGGATCGACGACCTCTTGGATAAAATTCTCCTTACGACAGAGATGCTCGAGTTAAAAGCTAATCCCCATACACTTGCCAAAGGAGTAGTGATCGAATCGCGTTTGGATAAGGGCCGCGGCACAGTTTGCACCGTGCTGGTCGAAAAAGGCACATTACGCATCGGTGACGTCTTCGTAGCGGGACCATATCTTGGACGTGTACGCGCTATGTTCAACGAACGCGGAATAAAGCGGAGTGAAGCAGGACCGGCTCAACCTGTTGAGATCATCGGTTTTGAAGCCGCGCCCCATGTCGGCGACCACCTCGTCGTACATCGTGATGAACGCGAAGCGAAGGAAATCGCCATCAAACGTCAGCTCCAGCTTCGTGAGCAGGAGATGCGCTTGCGTGAAGGTTTCAAAGGTGCGCTCCTGCAAACTATCGAAGGCGAAGAAAAACAGATGCTTTATCTGATCGTCAAGGGAGATGTCGACGGGTCGGTGGAAGCCATCGCTGACAGTCTAATGCGCCTTTCCACAAAGGAAGTGGAAGTTAAGATCATTCATCGCAGTGTTGGACCCATCAACGAATCGGATGTCCTGCTAGCCAGCGCCTCTCATGCCATGATTATCGGATTCAACGTGCATCCCAATCTGAATGCCCGTGAGATGGCTCAACGGGAAAGCGTCGAGTTTAAAACCTACCGTGTGATCTATGAGCTGATCGAAGATGTCCGTCAGATTCTCACCGGCATGTACAGGCATGAATTCAGATTGGAAGTGGCGGGAACCGCGGAAGTCCGCAACATATTCAAGATTTCACGCATCGGAGTTATTGCTGGGTGTATGATGGTCAACGGCAAGGTTGAACGATCCAATAAAGTACGGATTATCCGCGATGGCATTGAAATATATCAGGGTGAGTTGGAAAGCCTGAGACGATTCAAGGATGATGCCAAAGAAGTCGTTCAGGGCTTCGAATGCGGGATTAAAATTGCCAATTTCAACGATATCAAGGTAGGCGATCTGATCGAAGCGCTGGTGGAGGTTGAAGTCGAGCGCGAGATCGTATTGGAAACACAATGAAAATTCCCATATCAAAGCGGGCAATCCGATTGAGCACCGAGATGAGGAAAATTGTCGGTGAGTTCCTGCGTCGAGAAGTGGAAACTTACGTCTCTGACTGCCTAATCACCGTGCCAGAGGTTCGCATTTCCGATGATCTGCGTCATGGTGCGGTCTATTGTTCCCTGCATGGTGTGGAAGAGAATAAAGAAACAGCCAAGAAAATGATTCTCCGGTCGGCGAGTCGAATGCGCAGTGAAATTGCTGCCCTGATTCGCATGAAACGGCTGCCGGAGTTTCGCTTCGTCTGGGATGACACATTGAATCGTGCTGACCGGATTGAGCAGTTGTTGATTCAGATTCACAACTCCCAATCCCCACCTGAAGAGGAGCATGGTGGCGCTTCCTGAGATAGTCCGGACAATTTCCGCCTCCGATAATTTCCTTATCACCTGTCATATTCGACCTGATGGCGATGCGATCGGCTCTTTGCTCGGCATGATGGGATTATTACGTGCTTTAGGAAAACGATTCACCGCCGTCTCGCCTGATCCGGTACCGGAAAAATATCGTTTTATCCCCAATTGTTCAGATGTGATGACCGTCAAACAAGCTGAAAAACATAAACCATTTCCCAGCATCATTATTCTTGATGCCGGGGAATTTGATCGTATTGGAGAGGCGAAACGGCTGGTCGATGAGAATGTCAGGATCATCAATATCGATCACCATGTTTCCAACGATGGATTTGGCGATTCGGTGTGGATAGACCTGGATGCAAGTGCGACAGCCGAAATGCTTTTAACTCTGTTTCGCGAATTCCAACTGAAACCCGATCCTGCGGTTGCGCTCGCTTTATACATCGGAATCATGACTGACACCGGGCGCTTTCGTTTTTCCAATACCACCTCGCATTGCTTCGCCTCCGTAGCCGCATTGGTCGAATGCGGCGCTGATCCAGTTGCTGCCGTGAAACAGGTCTATTACAATACTGATAAGGAAAATATCATTACCCTTGGGCGTGTCCTCTCACGTATTGAAGTCTCAGATCACGACAGAATTGTTACAACCTACATGACTAAGGAAGAGATAAATGCAGACACCGAAGGATTTGTCGATTATCTCACGTCAATAAAAGGAGTAGAGATCGCTTTGCTCTTTCAGGAAACCAAACCTTCGCTTTATAAAGTGTCGCTTCGCTCCCTGGGAAAGGTGGATGTGGCAAAGATTGCGGTTGCTTTCAACGGTGGGGGTCATAATAATGCCGCGGGCTGCCGTATCAACGGAACATTCGTGGAAGCGCGAAATGTAATTGTCGAAGCCTGTCGAGCCGCCTTATGAGAACTGGCATTTTTCCCATCCCCAACGGTTGGTGGGTTCTGATTGACAAACCTCCAGGTTGGACATCTTTCGACGTTGTGGCACGTGTGCGGAAGATCACCGGTGAGAAGAAAGTCGGTCATGTTGGAACTTTAGACCCTTTTGCCACCGGATTGCTGGTTCTGGCGGTTGGAAGCGCAACTAAATGTCTCGGTGAGTATCTGATTGGAAACAAGAAATATCAAGCAACCATCCAGCTCGGAGCTGGCAGTCCCAGCGATGATCCAGGTTCAAAACTCCAAATCAGACTCCAGTGTCCAGAATTTACAAAAGAGCGGATTTTACAGGGTTTGATGAAGATCGCAAAAGCTGGTATGCAGAAGCCTCCGATGGTGTCGGCGCTAAAAAGATACGGACGTCCATTTTATCAATTGGCTCGAAAAGGGTGGTGGCTGGAGCGGGAAAATCGTCCGGCGAGTATCAATAGGCTGGAATGCTTCGAGTACGATCCTCTTGAGGGCACGGTACAATTGGAAGTTGAATGCGGCAGAGGGGTTTATATCCGTTCTATCGCCCATGACCTGGGCGAGTGGCTTGGAATTCCCGCTCTTCTCAGCTCGTTAAGACGTACTGTTGTTGGAAATTACCGCATTGAGGACGCCATCTCGCTGAATACCCTCGCAGAGACTTGGAACAAAATTTCATGATCATTTATCGATTCGGCTTCGATCCGATTGAACATAGTCCGGACGCCTCGGTGACAATCGGCACGTTCGATGGAGTGCATCTTGGGCATCGGGCGATTTTGAGTAAAGTGCTGGAAGGTGCTGAACCGACAGTCGTCACCTTCGATCCGCATCCTCAGCATGTGATGCGAAACCGACCAGGTGTTGTCGCGATTATCACTCCGACTCGGGAAAAATTACGTAAGCTGGAGTTGCTCGGCATCCAACGAGTTATCATCATCCCCTTCGACCGTAAATTCGCCTCTATCACCGCTGAAGATTTTCTTCAAGATATCCTAATGAAAAGAATCGGATTTAAACGGTTGGTGATCGGATTCAACCATTCATTCGGGCGAAATCGAGAAGGGAATCCTGAGTTTCTACGGAGAAAATCGGAAGAACTCGGATTTGAACTTCAAATCATCGGTCCTTGTGAACATGATGGAGTAATGATCAGCAGCACCCTGATCCGTAAAACAATCAGCGCGGGTAAAATACGCCAAGCGAACCTGTATCTGGGTAATCCATTTCGCTTGATCGGAATGGTCATAAAGGGTGATGGACGCGGGCATGGGCTGGGTTATCCCACTGCCAATTTACAACCCATGGAAGAGCATTGCCTGATTCCCGCGGAGGGAGTTTACGCAGCGCGCATCTATTTGAACGATTCAAATTATCCCGGCATGGTTTCCATCGGCTCCCGCGCCACCTTCGGCGAGCACCTGTTGGTTATAGAAGCGCATCTCTTCGATTTTGAACTGGATTTATACGGACAGATCATTGCGCTCGAGCTGTTGGAATACTTACGGGATCAGAAAAGATTCAATAATCCCGAGGATTTGATCGTGCAGATGAGGGATGATGAAAAAAATGCGCGGC
>CAZCRQ010000084.1:8732-10714 GCA_964501095.1 uncultured bacterium
CAAATACATTGCGAAAGGAAACAACATGGCTCTCACTAATGAAGCCACAGCGGAAATTATCCGCAAATTCGGTAAAAATGAGCAGGATACGGGACGCACGGAGGTTCAGATTGCTTTACTCACGTCCCGCATTTCAAATCTTACAGAGCATTTTCGCACCCACGTCAAGGATAATCATTCTCGTCGTGGGTTGTTGATGATGGTTGGAAAGCGTCGTCATCTGTTGGATTATCTGAAAGCAAAGGATGTTTCCCGTTATCGGGAAATTATTAAGGAACTCGGAATTCGCCGATAATGCTGTTGTCTATATATTTTACGCAATTGTGTTGTACCAATTGTGGTGTCAGCCGTCCCCGGCTGACACAAGTATACCAATTGTGGTGTCAGCCGTCCCCGGCTGACACAAGTATAGATGTAATTGTGGCGACCTTGGAGGTAGAATGATTTTTAAGAAAGAAATTGAATTTGGCGGCCGTCCGCTTTCTATAGAAGTGGGTAGGGTTGCAAAACAAGCGGATGGTGCAGCTTGGGTTCGGTACGCTGATACCGTGATCTTGGCGACCGTTGTCTCCAGTCGAGAGAAAGTTGAAGATACTGATTTCTTCCCTCTCACTGTTGACTACCGCGAAAAGATGTATGCCGGGGGAAAAATCCCCGGCGGATTTTTTAAACGTGAATCCCGTCCTCATGAGAAAGAGGTTTTGATTGCCAGACTCATCGATCGACCGTTAAGACCTCTTTTCCCGGATGGGTACTATTATGAAACCCAGATCTTGATCTCCGTCCTCAGCCATGATGGGGAGAACGAAGCGGATGTTTTGGGCGCGCTGGGTGCCAGCACCGCATTGATGATTTCGGATATACCGTATAAGGAACCGGTCGCTTCGGTCAATGTCGGACGGATCGATGGGCAATTTGTTCTCAATCCTACGACCATTCAGAAGGATCAGAGTGATCTGTTCCTCATGGTTGCGGCGACACGGGACACGATTGCAATGGTGGAGGGTGAAGCAAAGGAGGTAGATGAATCTGTTTTTCTCGACGCCCTTGATTTTGCGCAGGAGAATATCATTCAACTTATCGATCTGCAGGAAGAGATCGCCAAAGCGGTCAAGAAACCCGAACGTGAATGGGAGCCGGTGATCGTTCCGACGGAAATCTCGCAGGCAGTGGAGGAGATCGCCTCCGCCCGCGTAAATGAGATTATTCAGATCACCGAGAAGAGTGAGAGAAGAGACGCTCAATCCGCTTTAAAAGATGAAATACAGGAAAAATTGGCAGAGCGGTTTCCCGCAAAGCCGATGCTTATTTCGTGGGCGATTGAAGACCTGATTAAGAAGTCGATGCGCGCCAGGGTGCTAAAAGAGCATATTCGTCTCGACGGGCGCGGTTTGAAGGATATTCGTCCCATTACCTGCGATGTGGGTCTTCTTCCTCGGGCGCATGGCAGCGCACTCTTCTCCCGCGGACAAACCCAGGCTCTGGCGGCTTGCACCCTCGGCTCTAAAATGGATGAGCAGAAGATCGACGATCTTGAAGCCAATTACTGGAAAACCTTCATGCTGCATTACAACTTTCCCCCGTTTTGCACCGGGGAAGTGAAGAAGATGTCCGGTCCGGGACGACGAGAAACAGGACATGGTCATCTCGCCGAGAGAGCGTTGAAAAATATGCTGCCGCAGTGGGAGGAATTTCCCTATACCGTTCGTATTGTCAGTGATGTGCTGGAATCGAATGGTTCTTCCTCAATGGCATCGGTCTGCGCTGGTTCGATGTCCGCCATGCACGCCGGAGTGCCGATGAAACGTCCAGTCGCCGGTATTGCCATGGGACTGATCAAGGAAGGCGATGATTTTATCATTCTCTCCGACATCCTCGGCGATGAGGATCATCTCGGCGACATGGATTTCAAGGTGACCGGAACTACAGAAGGTATCACAGCTTTCCAGATGGACATAAAGATCAAGGGATTGTCCAAGGAG
>CAZCRQ010000085.1:0-10707 GCA_964501095.1 uncultured bacterium
ATTATGTTCAGAGTGAATTTCTGAATCATTTTCAGACTTTTTTATAAGTTGATTCTCTATTATCGGCACTCTATTTAAACAAAGATATGTTTTTAGCTTTCTCAAGATATTTTGATAGGTACTAATATCAGACCGTTTCAGGAGATCGACGATGATTCGCCACTCCAGATCCGAAGGGGGAGTGCCGGGCAGATTATGAGATTCGCCAGCTTGGGTCTTTCGTAAAAGCTCCTGTTGTTGAACATATTGACCTAATCGAATCGCCACAGTGTTAAGTAATCTGGCTTTATCGGAAAGGACAATGATTGGATCGGAATCAGAGATTTGTCGGCTATAATAGACGCCAATTGTTCCGATTACTTGCTCTGCGAATCGAATATCCGCAAACTGTGCCCAAGGAGTCTCTTGAAAGTCAGAAAGATAATAGAAAATACCACCAATTGTAATCTTTACTTTACAAAGATTCTTGTCACTCCAACCAGTAGGGAGAATAGTCAAGAGCGCCTGAAGAACTTCGCCCAAATCCTTCTCGATATTTGTCAACAGCGCCGAGACCAAGTTTAGGCAGTGAAGTTCCTGGTCGCGCTCTTTCAGTTTCTCGACCAGTTGTTCTTGTTTGTAACCAGGATTCAATATCTATCCAATTCTCCAATTTCCGCTTCCACAACGTTTAAAATCGAGCGATTTTTGACCGCTTCCCGTATATTATTATGATCGGTGAAGAGTGGGCGGTCAACATCCAAGTGTTCGACCACTTGGCGTACCGCCGCATGAGCCGATCTTGTACCTCTACCGAACAGAAAATCACGGAAATCCAAGGCTTGCGCCGCAGCGATGAATTCAATCCCCAGGACACTGTAAGCATTCTCCAGTATTTGCTGGGTTTTCAGCGCAGTATTCATGCTCATGCTGACAAAATCCTCCTGGTCGGCAGCGGCAGGGATGGACTGAACACTGGCGGGATTCGAGAGGATGCGTTGCTCAACAATCAACATATCCGCAGTGTACTGGCTCAGCATCAGCCCGGAGAACATCCCCGCACCCTTGGTGAGAAATGCCGGCAGCCCGACGCTGAGCGCCGGATTTAGCAATCGGTTCAATCGCCGCTCGGAGAGGACAGAAATCATCGTTACCGACGCCCCGACCAGGTCCAACGGCAAGCCGATCGGAGTTCCCTGGAAATTCGCCCCGGATAGAACTACTCCATCTTCCGGCACGAAAATGGGATTGTCGCCGACTCCATTCAATTCGATCTCGAACTGCTCCCGTGCGTATCTCAGATGATCACGTGCGGCGCCGATCACTTGGGGAGTCGACCGCATGCTATAAGCGTCTTGCACCTTGACTTTCATCTTCCCAGTCACCAGATCGGAACCCTCGAGGACACGACGGATGTTCCTGGCGCTGGTCACTGCGCCTTTAAAACCGCGAAGAGCATGAAGCCGTTCATCGTAGGGTTTCATGTTCGCTTTGAGCGCTTCCAGCGACATGGCGGCGGCAATTTCCGCCTGCAGAATCCAGCGTTCAGTGTCATAGATTATCAGGCAGCCGATGGCGCAGGTGAGGTTGCTGCCGTTGATCGCCGCCAAGCCATCGCGAATGTGCAGTCCCGGCGCCTTGATGCCTGCGTTCTCGAACGCCTGCCGTGTCGGAATCCGTTGACCTTGATAATAAACCTCACCTTCACCCATGAGGGTGAGGGCGATCTGGCTCATGGGAGCAAGATCCCCGCACGCTCCCACACTCCCCTTCTCACACACCACCGGAGTCACGCCTTGGTTCAACATCTCGACATAAGTCTGGGTGATCTCGGGACGGCAGCCAGAATTTCCATGTGCGTGAACGTTGATCCGCGCCAGCATTGCGGCTCGGACATGAGGTATCGGAACCGGCTCGCCGATCCCAGCGGCATGGTTATATATTAGATAACGTTGAAAATCCTTCGTCTGTTGATCATCAAGGACAATTTCGGAAAACTCGCCGATGCCTGTATTCACACCATACATGATCTCACGCGCTTCCACTTTCTTCTCAAGAAAGGCTCGGCAACGTTTGATCCTTTCCAACGCCTCAGGGTGAAGCGCGACTTTCTCCTGTCCCCGTGCGACTTTGACAACATCTTCAATAGTCAGGTGAGATCCGGTGATGATAACAGACATAATTTGTTTCCTTTATTATTTTGCATACTCAACCGCCCGATATTCGCGAATCACAGTAACTTTGATCTGTCCGGGGTATTCAAGCTCGCGTTCAATCTTCTCAGCACATTCGCACGCCAGGGCATCCGCCAACGCATCGGAGATTTTATCGTTTTCGACAATTACCCGGATTTCGCGTCCCGCCTGAATCGCGTAGACTTTCCCGACACCCTCGAAGGAGGCGGCGATTTTTTCCAAACCCTGCATTCTCTGGATATAACCCTCCAACGTTTCACGTCTGGCTCCGGGACGCGAGCCGCTGATGGCATCCGCCGCCTGCACCAAGACGCAAATCGGGTGTATGAAGGGTGTATCTTCATGATGAGAAGTGATGGCGTTCTGCACGATTTTCTTCTCGTGATAACGTTGCGCCAATTGCAGACCAAGAGTGACATGCGTGCCTTCGGTCTCGCGATCAACAGCCTTACCGATGTCATGAAGCAGTCCGGCGCGACGGGCAAGTTTGGCATCGAGACCTAATTCCGCCGCCATCAAGCCTGTCAGGATCGCCACTTCTATTGAATGTTTCAGAACATTCTGCCCATAGCTGGTGCGATAGTGCAGCCTGCCGAGATACTTGATGAGTTCCGGATGCACGCCATGCACTTTCGCTTCAAGCAGAGCGTTCTGACCCAATTCAAGAATCCGTTCATCGAGTTCCTTGCTCGCCTTGGCAACTACTTCCTCAATTCGCGCCGGATGGATTCTCCCGTCATTTATCAGCTTCTCAAGCGAAAGGCGGGCGATTTCCCGACGATACGGATCAAAGCTCGAAAGTATAACTGCTTCCGGCGTGTCATCAACGATGATATCGACACCGGTTGCACTTTCCAAGGCACGGATATTTCGACCCTCTCGTCCAATGATTCTCCCTTTCACATCATCATTCGGCAGAGAGATGACAGAAACGGTATTTTCCGCAGCATGATCGGAGGCGCTTCGCTGGATTGCCTGGATGATGATCTCTTTCGCTTCACGATTGGCTTCGATCTTGGCTTTATCTCGTAATTCCTTGATCATCTCGGCGGTCTGACGACGGGCTTTATCGAGGAGTTCATTCTTGAGTTCTTTCAACGCATCTTCCTGAGACATCGCAGAGATGCGTTCCAACGTTTCCTTGTTCTTGGTGATCAGTTCATCCAGCTCCTGCTCTTTTCCATCGATTGATTTTTCGATCTTGTGCAGCTCTTTTTCCTTTTCACGAAGTTCGCGTTCTGAATTACGAATTTTCTCATATCGTTTATCGAGACCGACTTCACGGTCGTGCATCCGTCGCTCTTGGTTATGTAATTCATCAAATTTCTTCATGAATTCAGCATCTTGCTTATGTTTCAAAGCAAGAGCTTCATCACGCGCTTCAAGCAATTTTTCGCGTTTCAGAGTCTCGGCGTGTTTTGTCACCGTCTCGAGAATGAGGTCTTTTTCTGCACGAGCATCGGCGATTATTCTTTTCGATTCATTGAGAGCCGCTCGTTTCGGAGCCTGGTCAGCGATGATTTTCACGAGCAAGCCAATTGCCACGCCAACAATCAGAGCGATCGCACAAAGTAGAATAGTGATGAAATCCATCTTATTGCTCCTTCTATTTCAAGATTATTGGCAAGAGAAAACCCTGCACTTCTTACGGTGAGAGAAGAGAGAACCGTGTCATCACGGTGGGTGCCCGCCCGATAGTGTCGGAACGTCCTCTCTACTTCATTGAGGCTTGTCCTTCAAAATCGGAGTCGAACTCCCTTTTTTAGAATGTTGGTTCTTCTTTCAAAACCGTAAACGCGAAAGTGCAGGGATCAATTTTATCATCCAGAAGACGTCAGGATCCGTCATGCAATCCACGATCCAACGCTTCAGTGTATTTACGAACACGTTGCTGAATTGATGCCGCCTGGTTATTTCGTTCGTCCAACAGCGAGAATAATTCATCGGCAATGTTCAAAGCGGTCAGGACAGCTACTTTCATCGTCGATGACGGATTCAGTGTTGAATGGATCTCGTGCATTTTGGCGTCGACATACCCGGCTATTTTTCGGATATAGTCTTCGCTCGCAACTTTAGCACGAATCGGATAAACCTGCCCGAATATCTCGACTTCCACCACTTTTCCTGCGCCTTTCATGAACTGCCTATGAAACAGGGCGGAATTGAAGAAAATGCCAATCTGCCTCAGAGATTATTCAACCGATCCAGCAAAGTTATGACTTTCTGGCGGACTTTCTCTTCCTTCTCTTCATTCCGCTGTTTTGTGTTGGCTAATTCCTCTTCAGTACGATTTAAAACTTCTGATTTTTGAAAGAGTTCTGATTCCATCTGCTTCAATTTCTGGTGTAATTCAGCATTGTCTTTTTTCAGATGATCGATTTTCTCCAGAGTCTGGGTGATTTTATCTTCTAATTCTTGAAATTCAGTAAGATCCATTCTCCCCTCATGCACATTTCGCGATTACTTAGATAGAATTCTCGTCTCTCATTGCTGTCCGGTGCGAAGATGAATATTGCCCAACTTCTGAACCGCATCCACAATCGCACCGATGATCGGTTCAATCTCCTCATCGGTCAGAGTATGATCCGCAGATCGAAACTCTAAATGGTAGGCAAGGCTACGTTTTCCCTCTCCAATTGATTTTCCCCAGTAGATGTCAAATAACGTCAGATTTTCCAATAACTTACCCGCAGCTTGAAGTATCCTTTGTTCTACTTCCCTCGCCGCCAGGTCGATCGGAATTATAAACGCCAAATCGCGTTCGCTGACGGGGAATCTGGAAAACGGCTTATAACTTCCCGAGGCGCCGGGCTGATGTCGCTCTTGTTGCCGAAGATTGTCAAGGAGTTGCAAGTCAGCCTCCAAAACATATACTGGTTGATTTATTCCAAACTGCTGCGAAATTCGTTCTGCCAAGATGCCGCCGGCTAGAATCCTCTCGACGCGCTCTGAAAAGAAGGCTATCCCATGATCCAGATTCTCTTGTATATCATAAGAATAATTCAGGTTCATGTCAAGCGAAATCCCGTGCAGCAATGCTTCAACATCGCCCTTGAGATCAAATAAATCATATACCTCACTGCGACGATCATAAGTTTGTGGCGAACTGTTACCACACACTAGGAACGCTAGATGGACACGCTGCCCTTCATCCTCCGCCAACCAGCCCCGGCCGCCGGTCTGACCAATCTCGAAAATCCGGATATCCTTCTGTCCATGGTTCAGATTATGCTCCGCAATCCGCAACAAGCCCGGGACAAGACTGGCGCGGTAGACATTCATCTCCGGGTTGATCGGGTGAGCGATCTCGAGAGGGGCAATTTTTGCGTAAAAGACTTTCTGATCCGTGCCGGAGACCATTGGTGAAGTAACGACTTCACGGAATCCCAGTCCGCTCAGGGTGTCCGCCACGGCATCTGTCAGGTTCTCAGCCTGAGAATCCGGGGAATCGAGCACGACTCGAGAGCTGGAGGCAGTCGGCACTTCGCTGTAACCGACAATCCGTGCGACTTCCTCGATCAGGTCTATTTCGCGCTCCAAGTCGGGACGGTAGGTTGGAACTGTCACTTCAAGATTGTCGTCACCCTTCTCTTCGACCTCTAAATGCAAGGCGTGTAAAGTCTCCGCTGCTCTTCTCTTGGAGATCTCGATTCCGAGAACGTGGGTGGTGCGCGAGGGTCGCAGGTTCACTTTCCAGGGGAGAATCGGTTGGGGGTAAGCATCGACCATGCCATGCAGGATATTCCCTCCGCCGGTCTCCTGGATCAAACGAGCACAACGCTGGGCGGCAATCGGCGGTATCGAAGGATCCGCACCTCTCTCGAATCGTCGCGAGGCTTCCGTCGATAAGCCCAAACGCTTGGAAGTGCGTCGAATAGTCACCGGATTGAAATAAGCAGCCTCAATCAAAATGTCACGGGTTTCTTTGGTGACCTCGCTATTCTCTCCGCCCATCACTCCGGCGAGAGCCACTCCTTTTTCCGGATCGGCAATCAATAAATCGGTCTTTTCCAAAAGTCGCTGCTGACCATCAAGCGTGGTGAATTTCTCCCCTTCAGCCGCGAGACGGACGATGATCTTTTTCCTAGCAATCAAGTGATAATCGAAGGCGTGCAGCGGATGACCCAATTCGAGGAGAACATAGTTGGTGACATCCACAACATTGTTGATCGGACGCTGCCCGAGAGACCATAGCATCGCTTTCATCCATAATGGGGAAGGCTGAACTGTCACTCCTTCGACGATTCTAGCGACGTATCGAGGTCCCTCCTTTTCAGCTTCGATCAAAACCTCGATCCATTCGTCAGTGTAGGTCTCCACTTCTTCGACGTGATAATCGGGAAAGCTCAACTCTGAATTAAAATATGCTGCTAATTCACGCACGATACCCAAGTGAGACAAGGCGTCGGGACGATTGACAGTGATCTCCAGGTTGAAAATCGTGTCCTCCGCTTCGATCATCGGATCAAACTTCCCGCCGATCCTTAAGTTTTGCGGGAGTTCGAGCACTCCGGAATGATCCTCGGTCAATCCCATTTCCTTCTCGGAGAGGATGATTCCGGCGGATTCCACACCACGTAGGATTCTTCGTTCTACGACAAAATCACCAAGTTTTACTCCCGGGAGCGCGACTGGAACCACAATCCCAGCGCGGCAATTTGGGGCGCCGCAGGCGATAGGCAGAATCTCCCCACCAACATCCACTTGTGCCATCTGTAACTTGTCGGCGTGCGGATGCGGTTCGCTGTGAAGAACTTTTCCCACGATCACGCCGTCGAGGTGGCGCTTGATCGGGATCATCTCCTCGACCTCATGACCGAGGTTTGTTAAAATCTCGGCGATTTCTTTAGGTGACTGACTGAATTGGACAAACTTCTTCAGCCAATTGTACGAGATATTCATCGCCGTCCTCCGAACTGCCTGAGGAAGCGGAAATCATTTTCATAAAAAAGCCGGATATCTTCAATTCCATACATCAGCATCGCCATTCTCTCGATTCCCAGTCCAAACGCCCAGCCAGTGTAAATTTCCGGGTCGATGTCCACCGCTTTGAACACATTGGGATCGACCATGCCCGAACCTCCCATCTCGATCCAACCGCTGCCTTTACAGATATGACATCCTTTGCCACGGCAGAAGATGCAACTGATGTCGACCTCCGCTGATGGTTCGGTAAAGGGGAAGAAATGCGGGCGAAACCGTGTCTGCACCTCACGTCCGAACACCTGACGATAAAATTGCAACACCGTACCTTTCAGATCGGCGAATGTCACTCCCTGATCGACATATAAACCTTCCACTTGGGTGAACATCGGGGAATGAGTAGCGTCGGGTTTATCATTGCGAAAGACACGTCCGGGAGCGATGATCCGCAACGGAGGACGCCGACTCTGCATCACTCGGATCTGGATCGGGCTGGTCTCGGTGCGCAACAGACGTCCATCTTTCAAATAGAAGGTATCAGTCGGATCGCGACTCGGATGCCATTCCGGAGTATTTAAGGCGTCGAAATTGTGCCAGACATCCTCCACCTCCGGACCGCGCTCGACAGTGAATCCCATTTTAGTGAAAATCTCACGAACTCGTCGCTCAACCAAAGTCAGTATGTGAAGCGAACCGAGGCGCTGGGGACGAGCGGGAAGAGTCACATCGATCCCGACAACCGTCTTTTTTTGCTGAAGTTGCTGCCTCGCCTGCTCCCAACGATCCGCTGCGGATTGCTTGAGATCATTCAGGGCTTTGCCAACCGCACCACGTTCCTCCGGTGCGAGCGATCCCATCAGCTTAAACAACGCGGCGATTTTCCCTTTCCTACTCAGGTAGATATTACGTATCGCTTCCAACGCCGGCTCATTTGTCGCCTCGTTGAGCTGGGACTCGAATTCCTGCTTCAACGCTTCCAACTGGATTATTATCTCATGCATTTTTAATGCCTGTCTGCCTCTCGGGGATTATAACCTATTGTTTTTCATAAATCAGATTTATATTCAAGACTAAGAATATATTTACAAAAATCCTTCCGCCGGAGCAACTGAAGAGCCCTTTGATATTCTGCCGGATTTTCACGCCTGATACAAAGAACTTAGCGCCTTCGCTTCTTTGTGATGAATATATTTTTTCGTTTTCTTTATTCGAGTTTATTCGTGTTCATTCGTGGTTCCATTTATACAAACCTAGCGCCGGAAAAGCGACATTAGTGGCATGAAGATAGCGGTTATTTTTAACTTTGAAACTAAAACGAGCGATCTCTTGCAATCCGGCGATATCGAGACCGAGTTTCCTGGCAAAGATATAGCGTAGATTTCCAGACACCTCCGGCAGAATTATATAGCTCACTCTTCGTTTCTCCAGCAGCGATGGTACTGTACCCTGGTGAAGTGCCTGCGCCATTTCACTATCGGTCAATCCGCCCAAGTCGACCAGCCGTTGACATCCGAAGTAGCTGAGAATACCGATGTCAAATGCCGCGAATTTCCCCTCATCAGATTTCATCTCGCTGATCGTTTTCGCCATGAGAAAATGAACCTGTCTCAGGTGCTCCATCGCCTGACGGTTCCAGGCACCCCACCGCACTATTTGCGGCAGCATCCCGAGGATCAACGCCACCGCCAAATATGGTCTGATTCTATTCCAAATCCGCTGCTGATTAAAATAATTTGCGACCTCTTCCCATCCGGAGATGACTAATAATCCGGTGAGAACCCAGACCGGATTGAAATACCGTCCCAAATGACCGGGTGTGGGCAGCAATATCAAGTAAAATAGACTGTGAAGAATGAGAAAAAACAGCATCTCTCTCTTGGTCTTTCCATCTTTCCACCAGTTTATCATCCCGATAAGTGCAAGAGTTCGTACAATCATCATCCAGAGGAAACCGAAACCGTAGGCGGGTCCGATGTAGTCCGCCATTCTTTCATCCAATTGCAATATCAATTGCAGTGCCGCTTGACAACTCAATATCAGATCGTTCCAGGGAAACTGCGGCAGTTCGATCAACCAGCGCCGTCCGGCAATCATCGAAGGAAACGATCCACTGAAGACAGTCAAAAAGAGTAATCCAAAGAAGGCGGAGAGAAGGGGAATAATTAGGATATTTAATCCATTTCTGATCTTATTCTTGAGTTTTGTATCTTTGATAAGCAAAACATTTAAGGTATAAGCGATTGCAAGAAGAGCCGCTTCCGGACGCACCAATGACGCCAAACTCGCCCAGAGAATCGCTCGTTTGGCTCCCTGTTTAGAGCGTGCCTCCAGCGACATCGCCAGACATGCCAGGACAAGATGAGTCTCCATCCCGGACAGAGCCAAGGCTGCCAATTGTCCAGTGCCGGCGATAAGCAGAGCGATCAGGAGTGCACGTAGCTTGGTCGTCACCTGAAAAGCCAAACGCGAGACTGCCCAGACCGCAAAACCCCAGGAGAACAGTGAGGAAAAAAAGGCGCCCAACTCCCCGTGAATGCCAAGAAGTTTTTCAATTGTGAGTAAGAGAGTCCAAAGTGTTGAACTGCTGCCTCCTCCCCCCTCCATTGGATTGATGCCGATCCTGCCGGAGTCGGCGAACACTTCCGCAATTCGAGCATGGATGTAACCGTCATCCAGGTTGAGCATCAGCGGAGTCCCCGCGACGCGAGCGATATAATGATAGACGACCGCCAGGAGCATCCCCAACAGTGCTGTTAGGATCGGAATGGATTGGTTAATTTTTAATTGTTTAACCATGATAAAATAATGCTATCTTAATAGATGTCTGTTCTTTGCAATTTACGCAACCTGTCGAGATGATTCAACTTTACCTGGATGGACACCCATCCGACGTTTTGATTCATCTTGATGGATTTCCGATTTCTTTACCATTTTCCGCTGCGGGAGACACTCTGACGTTCACCTGGGACAGTCGCGGCGCAAATGACAGCGCGAATATTATGGAAATCTGTGCCTGGAGCGATGGTGGACGTCTGGGAATCAGCCCGAGTCGAATGATTCTGGTCGCCAATTGGACCTAAAATGTTGTCTTTTCCTGGATCGCGCCACCGCGGACGCAAGAGATTCTTCACTTTGTTTAGAATGACTCGGTTGCGGAATTTTCGGTCAAGAACTAATACTACTTTGTTATGTGAATCCAGCCAGGTAGTCCGGACGCGCCGTCGTTCGGGAAAATGACGCATGTTTATTCAAATATCTCCCGGACGGTGGCACGCTATCTCTTAGTCACATCTTTTCCATGGAGCCAAAACGATTTTTAAGCGTATCCTCATCAAACCATATTTTATTGTGTCGTCAGCCGTCCTCGGCTGACGAAATAACAATTATTGTGTCGTCAGCCGTCCTCGGCTGACGAAATAACAACTTATATATCAGCCGGGGATAGCCGACACTGGTGTCAGCCGGGGACGGCTGACACCACTACCTGCGATGAGGGGTAGCGTACTGGTGTCAGCCGGGGACGGCTGACACCACTACCTGCGATGAGGGGTAGCATACTGGTGTCAGCCGGGGACGGCTGACACCACTACCTGCGATGAGGGGTAGCGTA
>CAZCRQ010000086.1:0-10643 GCA_964501095.1 uncultured bacterium
CATTAGTACCTCCCCATTTACAGAAAATGATCCCCCAGTTTTTACCTATTTTTTTATTTCCGAAGATGATTCAATTACAATATATGACACCCTTAATGTATCTTGTCAAGTTAGCGATCCTGATAGGGATTTGCTGACCGTCAACTGGTGGTCATCCGGAGGGATTTTTATCACCAGAACCGATTCTCTGGCGGCTAGATGGCATTCGGCGGGAGTAAATGATAATTTTATCATCGGAGCAACAGTTGCCGATGAGTGGGGGCATCGTGCCAGCCGTTCCGACACCATATATGTCGGGGTGCCGACCAGTAACAGAGCGCCTATTATTCAAGGTTTTTCGGTCAATCCCAGTCAGGTCACGACCGAGGACACTGTTCTTGTTCATTGCCAAGCGATAGATGTAAATGAAGGTGATTCTTTGCGCTATCAATGGACAACCAATGGCGGCATTCTCCTCGATTATACTTTACCGCAAGTACGGTGGATCGCACCCAAGATCCTGAGTGATTTTTTTCTGAAATCATTTGTCTCAGATGGTCTTTTAACCGTTTCCGACAGCGTTGTCATCACTGTCCACCCATCTCCTCTAATTATGGATTTTTCGACCGATCAAGTGACACAATGTTGGACATACGAGGGTTTACTCGCTGGATTGGGCAGCGAATTGGGACCCTATTCCATAGAATGGGAGGAGACAGCGCAAGCGATGGCAATTCTGGGAGTCAGCAATTACGGCACCTTTGGTTTTCGCTTAATTGGCAGACAATTCAACGATGGTGTCTTCAGTATCAAGGTTAAAGTCACCAATTATGAGCATCCACGTGTCTGTTTTATTCCCAAATTTATCGATATTTCCAACTATTTTCTGATCGGGATCAACTTTTTCCAAGGTAGTTGCCAGGTGCTGCGTTGTCAGAATGGGACTGTTCAGTACCTAGCCGAAGACTGGAGGACTTACTCATTGAATGAATATCATGAGATTAAATATGAAAAATTGGGTAATTTAGTGATCTGCCAGATTGATAAGGTAGAATTATGGCGAAGCGACCAAACAAATGTCCTGAACACCAATTCGCCGTTGGGTGTGGGGATTTATTCCTTGGAAGATGCGGATCCGGCGCTCTTCGATGATCTTCTTATTGAGTATCAATAATGCCCCAAAATCAGCATCATTTCCAATATAATGTCAATTTATTTAACAGTATCTTCCGATTTTATAATTGTCGTGATATAGGGCAATTCCCGATATTGTTGGTTATAATCCAATCCCATTCCCACAACAAACTGGTCAGGGATCTTAAAGCCAATAAAATCCACTCTAATATCCACCAGGCGACGCTCGGGTTTTTCCAAGAGGACACAGGAGCGCAGAGAAGCGGGTTTGCGTAAGTTTAACAGGTTGATCAATTTTTGCATGGTGATTCCGGTATCCAAGATGTCATCGACCAGCAACACATGGCAATCGTGAATATCTTGACGAATATCTCGCTCAATTTTGACATTTCCTGAAGATTCCGTGCTGGAACCATAGCTGGAAACAATGATAAAATCTACTTCTTTGACATGAATATCTAAACATGAAAGTTCACGCAAGAGATCTGCCATGAACACATAGCAGCCGCGGAGCAATCCGATGACGGTCAAGGACTCGCCGGAGGGATAGGCGGTTTTTATCTCCAAAGCCAGCTCGGCGATTCGTGACCTGATCTCCTCTGCCCTGATCAGAGGCGTCTTGGAGGCGATTAACATAGCTGGGATCCGGTTGGAATTGTTTTAATCTGTCATACAGAACGAACGATTTTGAGAATTAAGATAGGCTCCAATTCTGGCGTTTGCAAGCCGCTTTGGTTGAATCTTGACCATGTTACATTAGTGTAGTAAGTTAAAAAGATGGATGACGGCAAAGAATTGATTCAAGGGCAAAGACAGGAAAAACGATGACAAACAGCGAAAAACCAGTTTCTCCGCTTTTAACGACAACCAATTTTGAGGAACTGAGTAAAGAAGAGTTAATACGGATTGCTTTAGAACGTCAACGACTTGAGAAACTTGGATTGTTGGTGGCTGGCATTGCTCACAATCTTGCCGGTCCACTGGCGGGGATGTTGGGATCGGTCGATTTGCTGAGTTATAAATATCCCAACCTGGCGGCGGATTTTGTCCGCATCTCACGGATTGGCAAGAGGCTGCAAAACGATATCCGTCTTTTTCTCGAGAAATCCAAGCAAGATTTCACTGAACTCATTGCCGAAATTGACTTTGTCGAATTGATCCGAAATGAACTGGAATTCTACCGTTCCGATCCCAGATTGAAACATAAAATCGAGATAATTTTTTCTCCACCGTCATATTTACCTCACTTTTATGCGATACCGGCAGATTTCTCGCAATCCTTCTCCAACCTGCTGGCGAACGCGATTGAAGCTATGGAAACAAGCGAATCTAAAAAACTCAAAATCAACCTGAATTTGGCAGGTGATCAAATTATCCTGGAAGTGATCGACAACGGGGTTGGGATGGATGAAGCCACCCTTCAGCACGCCTGCGATCCCTTCTTCTCTACCAAAAAACCGCGTTCCGATTCCAGCGATCCGAAGATGCTCGCCTTTGGATTGGGACTGACCCATGCCAAGAACCTCTTGGAGCCCTTGGGGTGTCGGATCTCACTGATGAGTACGCCCAATCACGGGACTACCGTCCGAGTCGAGATACCGTATAAAAAAATCAATGAGAAATATCATCAAAGAATGCAGAAAATAAAGACATAATCAGGGAATATCTGGGAATTTCTTCTCATCTAATTGGATTTGGTGAATGGTTGAGAGTTGAAAGGGGGATTTATCAACCATTCAACGGTGGTTATAATTGGGACTCAATTCCTGTGACCTCCCCGAAGTTGAATTTCGCCAATTGCTGTTACCACCCGGCGCACCCGAACATCTTTTCCTCCTTGGGAGGTTAATCCCAACTTCGGAGATTATAGAGATTCCTGCTTTCGACATGAGAAAGGCAGGAATTTTTTTGCCCGGAGGCGCTCTGGCGGTTGGTTGTTAGTTTTTATATCTTTGGCTTAGTGTGGCTGATGTTAGCTTGAGTTTAAGAAAACAGGAAGGAAATCTTCATTACCGGCTGTCCGAAAATGGAAAAACGCACTGGTGGTGTCATTCCCTACATTCGCATACAGCCTGATTAACCGGAGTCTGCCATGAAAAGGACGTTTTTAATAAATCGGCTAAATATGAGTATCCTGGCATTGTTGCTGGGTGTTCCTCTCCCCCTCAATGCCCAGGTGGTGATCAATCCGGAGGATATACCTACTGAAGCGGGAACGATTATTCCATTTTATATCACCTCGAGTATCGAGGGCATCGAAGTGGATTTGGGTGGGGAGGGACAGCACCAGCTCTGGGACTTCAATCAATACATTTCGGATACCATTGTTTCCGATCAACTAATCGATCCTATAGAAGCGCCTAACGCAGAGGATTTCCCCACTGCCAACCGAGTTGTGCAGCCCGGTCAAGGTGGTGGTTTTGGATTGATGGAGAGCCTTCAGTATGAAGTCGTCGCCGACACTGGTTGGTACCTGATCGGTTATGGCTTTGATCTCGGCGGTCTCTTCGGTTTTCCCCTGGTTTTTCCGGGCGGATTGCTCCGAATGCCAATGCCCGCGCAATATGGTGATGAATGGGAAGTCTCCGAAAGTTTCAATTATTTTTACACTTCCGATACCTTGGCGTTCGATACCCTGCGGATCGAAACAGTCTTCGGCGGATTCAGCGAGATCAACGCTTCCGGAACGGTGCAATTCCCCGGTGGGGAGGTGCAGGCGCTGCGACAGCACACAACTCTCGGAATCGTAGTCAACGCCTACGCCATCCAATGGGTTTTTGGAATACGAATCGAGATCCCGCTTGGGGAATGGTTCCGTCTCGACGCCAATCAAACTTACTCCTGGTATGCACCTGGTCTTGGTGAAATAGCGACTATCACTTCGATGCCATTGGAGGAGGATCCTGAGTTCACCTTGGCTTCGAGTGTGCGTGTTCGTTTCCTGCCGCCACAACTGGAATTTCCGCAAAACGAGCTGGATTTCGGCGAAGTCGTAGTCAATCATCCCGGGCAGGCGCAGTTGACTGTTTTAAATCATGGCGAAGGATTCGGATTGATCGACCAAATCGAAATCGATCCCGCGCTTGAAGGATTGGTCGAGGTGGTAGATGAACTGCCGATCTTGGTCGAACCCGAGGAGGAGACGCTCCTCACCTTCCGCTGGACTCCAATCGCTCTGGGTGAGATGGCGGGAGAAATTCAACTTTATCATAATGATATGGAGCTGGAAAATCCGGTGACGATTCAACTAAACGGTCTCGCCATCGAAGGACCCCATTTTGAAGCGGTCGAACCGACTGGGACCTCATATTTTATCGCGGTAAATGAAGCCTTATACAACGGCGTTTCCTTGGTTGCGGAAGATGAGATTGGAGTTTTCGACGGTGACCTTTGTGTTGGCGCGGTCACGATCACTGAAGAAGGATTCCCGGTTCAACTGGCTGCCTGGCGGGCGAATCCAGAATTGGGACTGCCTGGGTATACGAATGGTAATCCTATCGGATTTCGTCTCTGGAAGGAGGCACTCGGTGTCGATGTCGAAGCGCAAGCGACATTTCTCCAGGGTAACGGCACCTTCGGACACGGTCTCTTCAGCGCGGTAACCCTGACCGCCGGAGGCGCTCAACCTGAGGAGATGGTTCTGCCCTTGAGAGGAAGATACTTTGAACTTATTTCAACTTACCTGGTTCCGGAGGATCTCAATGCCAGCGACGTTTTCGGCAATATCGCCCACCTGGCGATTGTCTATCAGAACGATGGACGCATTTTTATCCCGCTTATCATCAACACTATCGGTAACATCACAGTCACCCAAGGTTATCAGATTTACTGTGAACAAGCGTCGGAATTTCGCCTCACCGGAAACATGATCGATCCAGTGACACCTTACATCCTCTACCCCAACCGTTGGAACTGGCTGGGCTATCCGTTCGCAGTTCCGACGCCGATCCAGACAGCCTTGGCAGATATCGAGGATGAAGTCATTATCATCATGAACGATGATGGTCAACTCTGGATTCCACAGGCGCTGAACACCATCGGCAACATGCAGCCGGGAGTAGGATATTTCGCCTTTGTCTCTTCGCAAGTCACCTTTCAATATCATGCCGGCGCTTTCCGGGGGATGAATACAGGTAGCGTAGGCGTCCCCGCCTGCGATATCCCCGCCTGCGATATCCCCGCCTGCGGTAGCGTAGGCGTCCCCGCCTGCGATATCCCCGCCTGCGATGCTTACGAACTTTCTCTGCAGAATTCCAGTTCATCACCGCAAACACAAGCACCCAGGCTTACGTTACCGACCAAACCTCTCCAACCGACAGGATTACCTTATGCTGTCCTGGTTCATCTCGATGGATCGCTTGCGATCTTTGATCCTATGGCGATTGAGTTGTATGACGGCTCGCTTTTGGTAGGGAGATCAAAGGTATTGAACGATCTTGACTTTACTCCGATCATCGCCTGGCAGGGATCTGTCGATTATGGACTTCCGGGCTTTGCCAAAGGTCATCAGATCCATTGTAGGGTATTGAACGTTGAAGGAACGGAAGTTCCAGTCACTTGTCTTGAGCCATACCAGTACTATGGTGAGGGCGCCTTTACTGAGCTGACCTTGTCGCTGAAAGAGGTCGCCTTGCCAGGGCAATTTAAAGTTGGGGCGCCGTTTCCCAACCCATTTAATCCAGCAACTACTCTCGTTTTTGAATTGCCGGCGAATGGAATAGTTGGCATAATAATGTACAATACACTTGGACAGGTAATCTCTCGCTCCCAGACGTTTTACAAAGCCGGTCAAAACACTTACGTTTTTAATGCGATGAAAGCCGGGAATGAGCTGGTGAGTGGTGTCTACTTCGTGCAACTACAGTATCGAGATCAGATTGTAACAAGAAAACTGCTTTTAATGAAGTGATAATGTAAAGCTATTTAACCACAAAAGCCAAAAACATTAAACCACGAAGACACAAAACCATTTATTCGCCAAGACATAAAGTCAAGAAAACGGTTTTGTGTCTTGGTGGTGAGATGATTTATTTTTTTTGGCGATAAGAAATAAAGGGGCGTAAAATGAAGCGAATCCTTGATTTCTTGGTACTCCTGCTGGCTGCCGGCGCTGCCTCTCCCCAATCCTTTCCCTCTCTGCCGCAACGGTTGCCCGCCAGTGTTGTCCTCGAACTCGAAGACAGTCTCGCACAGCAAATCTGGGAATTCGACATTGTTCCGGAATTTGTCGACCAGCTCAATTTACTTGATCCGCATCTTGAACCGGTCTTTTACATCCCCGGCAAAGAACCGAATAAACGAATTTGGTATGAATTGAAGATGAATCGCTGGTTTCGTCTACACTGGAGCGGTGATGAGACTCCGGAGGAAGCCGCGGCGATGCTGGTTCCGGGCAAGGGATTGCTACAGTTCATCGTGACCGAATACCAGGTCGCCTGCCGGATCCCGAACGATTACAATAATTACAACATGTGGGGATTGACTGCTATGGAGCTGCCGGACGCCTGGGATCTTCAAACCGGCGATGAGGAAGTGATCATCTCGGTTATCGACACCGGCTGCCGCATCGATCATCCCGACCTGGCAGGCAACATCCGCATCAATCCCGGCGAGGATATCAACCATAACGGCGTTTGGGACAATCCGGACAACAACAACATCGATGATGATCATAATGGCTTTATCGACGATGTGATGGGCTGGGATTTTGTCAACCAGGATCCCTTTGTGCTCTTCCGTCTCGCGGGGGAGGATTATACGCCGCGCGACAACCAGATTTATCCGGATATTGTCGGTCATGGCACTCATACCGCGGGGATTGCCGCCAGCGTCACCGACAATAACATCGGAGTTCCTTCTGCCTCCTGGAATGTTACCTCGATGCCGATTCGCGCCGGCTGTGGAATCGATTTCTTCGGGATTGTTCTTGGTATTGGTGACCCGGCGGATTTTGCCCCGGCGATGCAGTATGCCGCTGATAATGGAACACATATCATCAGCATCTCCTTCGGCTCCACGATGGGCGATGCCCTCTATCAGACCGCCATCAATTATGTTTACGCCCTGGGTGTTCTGGTCTTTGCCGCTGCCGGGAATGAGAACAGCAATATCATCACTTATCCGGCAGGATACCCTCATGTAATTGCGGTGGCGGCGATTGGTCCCAATGATGTCCGGGCGGATTTTTCCAATTATGGAAACTGGGTCGATCTTGCCTCGCCCGGTGTCAGTATCTGGAGCACTCTGCCCAATAACGATCTGAATCCTGGAGATTACGGCGCCTTTGACGGCACCTCAATGTCGACACCGAACGCCGCCGCGGTCGCTGCCCTTATACTCAGTGTCAATCCACAGATGGATGTCGATGAGCTGGAGGATGTCCTCCTCGAAGGCTGCGACAATATCGATGGAATCAATCCAGGATATGCCGGACAACTTGGCGCGGGACGGATTAACGCTTATGAATCGCTTCTTCTTGCCGGAGCGAATGCCCCTCCTACCCCTCCATACGAACTTCAGGGAATACTTTATCCCAATGGACGTTTAGAAATTTGGTGGGAACATGATTTAGAAAATGGTTTCCTCTCATATATTATTTATCGAGATTATTTACAGCTTGGCACATCCGTTGATCCTTTCTATGTTGATATGCTGCCAGCACTCGGAACCTACATTTACACCGTCACCGCCCTCTATGAAGATGGCGAAACTGATCCATCGGAACCCTTCAACGTTGTTTGGGAGATTCTTGGATTATTGCATTTCGAACCGGTTCCCGCAACCGGACGTCCTTATGCCATCATTGTAGAATCGGCAACGTTGGATGATGTTCCTCTCTCAATTGGAGATGAGATCGGAATCTTTGATGGCGATCTCTGTGTTGGCGCGGAGGTGATCAACGGCGTATATCCGCTGCCGACAGTCGCCTGGCAGGGAGATATAGCTCAGGGTCTTCCGGGATTCACACCAGGCGACCAGATACGGTACAGGATCTGGATTTATGATGAAGAAATTGAATATCCTGCCACGGCTGAGTATTTCCAGGGCAATGGAACCTTTGGCTATGGCGTTTTCAGCCGGATTACGTTGCGCTCCTCCGCTGGTCTGTCCATGACCCTACCGCTGGCGGGGAGATATTTTGAGCTGATTTCAACCTGCTATGTCCCGACACACCTCGCCGCTAATTTAGTTTTTGGCAATGTTCAGCACCTGGCAATTGTCTATCAGGTCGATGGCGGCATCTACGTTCCTCCCATAATAAATACCATCGGGGAGATCGATGTCACTCAGGGGTATCAGGTTTATTGCACCGCTGCCTCCGAAATCACCTTCGAGGGGGCGCTGATCGACCCATTAACTAACTATACACTTGCCGCGCGACGCTGGAATTGGCTTGGCTACCCCTTCGATTTTGAGGTTCCGGTGAATGTCGCGCTGGCACCAATCGAGGATGTCATCTCCATTGTAATGAACGATGAGGGACACCTCTGGATTCCTCGTCTGATCAACACCCTCGGCAACCTGACTCCCGGGGAGGGGTATTATGTCTTTGTCACCCAGGACATAACCTTCCAATATGATCAGGCAGCCAGGTAGCCCGGACGCCCCGTCGTCCGGGATTTTCCGGTTTATGTTTCAATTTCCCCGGACGACGGAGCGTCCAGGCTACCTGCTGAATTTACTGCTCAGCGAGGGAAAAATCTGGATGACTTCAATTGATAGTATTTCCATCGGGGAATAATGAACCACCGGGGCGAAATGCACCAGAAGAAAATCAGATTATTTGCGTAATCAAGGAGATAAAAGCTCATTATTTGCTTCTTCAGGGAGGTTTTTGAAGCAACTTTTCCGATCTACCTTCCTCAACCTATTTCTTTCTTATATTCCAACCTATTGATAACTAAGATGTTAGAAATCGTTTTTTCATCCCTTCTCCCAAAGCCGTATGATAAGGTTAATCTTTGTGAAAAATGGCACACAGATTGCCTAACTCTAAGGTGAATGTCACCGTCAGCGTCTTATCGAGGAAACCGCAAACGGAAAAATTCACTGGACATGGATTGCTCCTTTACCACGGTATGAATCATAATGACTGGCGGTGACATTTTTTCCTATTATTACAATTTGGAGTAGAATGGGGCATTAGCCATGAAGTTGAAACTCCCAGATGAGCAAAACGGCTGGGGGAAAAAAGATCCGGAGGTTAACAACACCTCTGAAAAAGCGGCTGCCATCCGTGGTTTGTGCTCTACCTGCAACCATTTGCCGGATTGCCTGCATCGTTTGAGAAATGGAACAGTGATTTGGTTCTGCGAAGAATTTGATGATTCCGTCCCGCCTTTTCGTTCGGAGAGACGCAATAAACGTGAAGATTTGATGGGTCTTTGCGTCGGCTGTCTGCATGGGAGCTATTGTCAATATGCCGGTGAACTTGGTGGGGTATGGCATTGTAAGTATTATCTCTAAAATTGAGGTTAAAGATGAGTTTGGAATCGGTACGACAGATTATTGAACGAAATAAAAATGGTGGTGAAAGCAACATCATGGGTATTCTGGAGGAGATCCAGTCGAAGCATGGTTACCTGCCGGAAGAGGCATTGCGTGAAGTTGCTGAAACTACCAAACGATCGCTGGTCGATATTTATGGAATTGCGACTTTTTATCGAGCATTCAGTCTCCAGCCGCGTGGGAGACATCTGGTGTCGGTCTGTCTGGGGACTGCCTGTCATGTGCGGGGAACACAACGGGTGGCGGAAAAATTCAAACAGGAGCTGGGGATTCTGCCTGGCGAGACTACAAAAGACCGGATTTTCACCTATGAAACAGTGAATTGTCTGGGCGCCTGCGCTCTCGGTCCCATTGTCGTGGTCGATGGGAAGTATTATTCCAATGTGAAAACCTCGATGGTTAAAAACATCATCGAAAAAACGTTGGAGGAACCCAAACCTGTCCAGATCGCCGCAGATCAGGCGATATTCCCTATTGAAGTAAGTTGCTCGCATTGTAATCATACCATGATGGATGCGGAAAACCAGATCGACGGCTACCCTTCGATCAAGGTCACGATTTCTTTCGACCGCAATCATGGAAGCCTGCGACTTTCAAGCCTCTATGGCAGCTACAACACGCAGAGCGATTATAAAATTCCACCGGACAAAGTGATCAACATTTTCTGTCCCCACTGCCATGCGGAGTTGAGCAGTGGGATAATCTGTCTCGAGTGCGGCGCTCCGATGGTGCCTTTGATTGTCCAGGGCGGCGGGATCGTACAATTCTGTTCGCGAAAAGGCTGTAAGGGGCACATGCTCGATCTTAGCGGGGTGAATTTGTAGTGTTGTCGGTTTGATTGCTATGTAGCATGGGCGTCTCGCCCATGACACAGGCTGAAAGCCCGTGCTATTCAGGGGTAGCGTAGGCGTCCCCGCCTGCGAAGGTTAGCGTAGGCGTCCCCGCCTGCGAAGAGGATCGCAAAGATATAATCGCAAGCATAGCGTAATAATTCGCAAGCACGGAGGCTTACGCTACCAATA
>CAZCRQ010000087.1:0-10623 GCA_964501095.1 uncultured bacterium
TTCAGGCGGGGTGGTAAGGATAACCTGTTGTAAAAGCGCGCTTTAGCGTGGCTTCTTGAAAAATTTAAATTGATCGTGCATTAAGCTGAAGCACACCCCAAGCGCGCTGAAGCGTGCTCTAGAATTGAATTCCGAATCATACACCCTTGCTAAAGCAAGGTGCTACAGAGCAGCCTGCTGAAGCAGGCAGCGGGCAAGCTTTAGTTAATTGATCTGGAATCAATGCCATTAAATCATCTGACATAAACTACTAGGACGACCGAGAGCAAACTATCTAATGAATAAAGTTGAAATATATCAATAATATCTCCATAATCAAACCGATCGATGAGAAATTCAAAAAATCACCAATACTGGAACAGGAGATCTCAAGTTCAATTTTTGCTCGATCCAATTTACCGTTGGTCGCCAATCACTAGGCAGGAACTGGCTTCCATCGATGTTCTGCTGCATACCCTGGATGTTTCCAATATCGAAGGTATATTCTTGAACCTTGGCTGCGGCGTTTGTCAGTTTCCGATTCTCTCTTTCAAGAACGAAATCATCTACATCGATCATGTTTTGCGTACGCTGATAAGTGCGAAGAGCAAAAATCCCCAAAGCTGCTTTTTAGCGGCGGAGGCTATGAGTTTGCCCTTGAAAGACAATGTCGCCTGCTGCATTGTCGCCATCGGTTTGACTGAGTACATTGAATCGGCTGAATCATGGCTGGCGGAAATGATTCGCTTGTTAGTCCCGGGCGGATGGCTGCTCTTCACCTCAAGTCCTGATAATGCGTTGAATCGGTTGCGCCGATTATGGAGTCCACCGCTCTACTTCAGGAAAATGAATGAATGGTTTAAAATTGGGAGGAAGTTCGATATTACTCCTTATGCGATAAGAAAAACGCTGCTCCAGGATCAGTTTCTCTGGAAGTGGTGTCAGCCGTCCTCGGCTGACACCACGGTTTAAAGTAAGGAATGGGAAATTCTATGCCAAGACGCTTGATTTTAATTCTCATTTTCATACCGATACTGGCTGTTAAGCTGTTCTGTCAGCCAGACACTATCCGGGTCGCCACTTACAACCTGCTCAATATTGCCCGGCTGTAATAACCGTTGTAGCTTTACCGAACTTTACGATGAATGTCGTGGGCTTCAATAAAGAGGAGAATATAAAAAATCATGTCAAAGCGGGATTTTCTTCAAATAACCGATTTCAGCACTGGGGAGTTGTATCGCCTCTTCGATCTGGCTGATGAAATAAAGGAACTGACGAAAAAGAATTGTTGTCCCAAACCGCTGGCAGGGAAATCGTTCGGCTGTATTTTTCACAAACCGAGCCTGCGAACACGCATCAGTTTCGAGGTTGGCATCGCCCAGTTGGGGGGATATAGCCTATATATCACCAAGGATGAAATCGATCTGGGGAAACGTGAATCCATTGCCGATGCGGCTCGAGCGTTATCCCGTTTCCTCGACGGGATCATCATCAGAACCTTTTCTCACAAAGACGTGGAGGAGCTGGCGAAATGGGCGTCAGTGCCGGTAATCAACGCTCTGACTGACTTCACCCATCCCTGCCAGGTGATTTCCGACCTGTTCACCGTTCGTGAGAAGTTGGGAACCTTTGAGAACAAAACCATCGTATACATAGGAGATGGGAACAATGTAGCGCGTTCCTTGATCAATGCCGCACGTCGATTACCTTTCCATCTTCGTATTGGTACGGCAAAAGAGACACATCCCGGCGAGTTGGTGGAGATCGCCCGGAGGGAAGGCGCCAAGGTCGAGGTGGTCTTCGATCCGATTCAAGCAGTCAAAAATGCGGATGTTGTTTATACTGATGTCTGGGCGTCGATGGGGGAAAAGGAGAAGATTGTCGAACGGGAAAGCCTTTTAAGACCATTTCAACTGAACCTGAATTTGTTGAATCAAGCGAAAACCGGCGCTTTGGTGATGCACTGCCTGCCGGCGGAACGGGGACGTGAGATTACCGATGAGGCAATGGATTGTGAGCAATCCGTAGTCTTTGACCAGGCGGAGAACCGTCTCCATGCGCAAAAGGCGATTCTGGTCACTTTGGCAGGATAAAAGAGAATGAGCGAAAACCCGGACATACGTCTTACTCCTCCTCTTCTTCGTCCGGTCGAAGTTCTGCCCTATAAAGAGGATGGGAAAGAATATGCAATAATACGGGATCCGCAAGGTTTTTCAAAATCCGCTCTGGTTGTTTCCCTCCATCTCCTCCCTATTTTAGCACGGTTCGATGGAAAGAACACGGTGCAAGAGATTTCCAATCAATTGAAAACTCCTGAGGGAAAACCATTTCCAGAAGAAAAACTTGTCGAGATAATAGAACTTCTGGATCGCTCTCACTATTTAGATAATGACAATTTCAAGCAACATAGGGAAGAAGTTATTTATAATTATCGCAGCCAAACGACCCGTTCGATGACCCTGGTTAAGAACAATGCTCCCGCCGACCAGAGTCAATTTGATGAGTTATTAGGTACATTTCTCGAAACAGCTCCATCTCTCTATTTTCACACCAAGCTGCAAGATCATGAACAAGTTATCGGTTTGATGCTTCCGCACATCGACTACCAAAGGGGTGGAAAGAGCTATGGACGCGCCTACCGGCAATGGATCCGTCGACTCTCCTTTTCCAAAAATGAGTCCTTACTAATTGGAATCATCGGTGTCGCTCATGCGGGGATAAAAACTCCCCTCGTCGCCACAGCGAAGGATTTCGAGACCCCTTATGGAATACTTCGCTATGACCGTCCGGCACTGAAAATTCTGGAAAATCGGCTCGGCGATTGGATCTTTGACGATGAATGGGTTCATCAAAGTGAACATTCAATTGAAATTCAAACAATCTGGCTGAAATATCTTCTGAACGATTATGAACTAAGTTTCCTCCCTCTCCTCGCGGGGAATTTTGAGACCCTGTGCCTTACCGGAAAATCTCCTCAAGGAGTGGAGCAGTTGGAGCAAGTTCTCGAAGCCTTAAAAACCATTGAAGAACTTCACCAAGGTCCGGTTATCTGGATTTCCAGCGTGGATCTTGCGCATATCGGTCCACGGTTCGGGGATAGTGATCCTGTCGATGATACGCAGTGTAAAAAGGTGAGAGAACTGGATGAAATTTCATTGCAGGCAATTGAAAAGTGCGACGCCGAAGATTGGTGGTTCAATGTAATGCGCGACGGCAACTCCAGAAAAATTTGTGGTTTATCCGCCAATTACCTCATGTTAAGGCTTATGGAAGGCTCAGAAGGAAAGATCATCGATTATTCCCAAGCGCGCTCGAACGGACAGGATCAGATGGTCAGCTTTGCTTCGGCTCTGTTTGTTCGCCAAGATAGATAGCGAATTAAACATCGCCTAAAATGAAAATAATGGTCAACTGTTGATGAAGGTCAAATTAGCTCTCAAAAAAGTCTGTCCTCGATTTCTTCGCCTTCTCTATAATCGCTTCGTCTCAAAACATCTGATTCAAAAAACCTTGGGCGCATGGTTTAACATCAACTGGAAAGAAGAAGCTCTTTCTGCGGATGAGCGCACCTGGATCGACACCTATGATACAGCTTGGAGCCAGGAACCTTTACCTGATTTATCGACTGAAGATTTAAAACGAATTTCAGCACTCATTGATGATCATTCCAGCATTCTCGATGCCGGATGCGGCGATGGTTATCTGCTTGAATTTCTCTGTCAAAAATCCAACTGCCGGACCGGTTTGGATCTCTCGCGAACCGCTTTGAAATTAGCGCATAAACGGCTCTCTTCTTCTATCCCTCTTATTCAAGGTTTTATCGAGGCTCTTCCCTTTGCGGATGACTCCTTCGACGTTGTCATTTGTACGCATACCTTGGAGCATATAAAGAATCTTGCTGAATCAATAAGTGAATTGAAGCGGATTACCAATAAACAGTTGATAATACTTGTACCCTCACAGGAATACCTTCCATATACGATGGATTATCATCTACATTTCTTTCCACAAGAAAAGGATTTATTGGGCTGCCTCAATGATGACAAGGCGAGAATTGAACGTTATACTATTCCGCCTGGTGAATGTATTTATCAGGGGGATGTATTGTTGATGACTCTTCAGAAATCATAGCGCTTGCGAATCTAGTAGAAGCTGGATACATTTAAAACTTAAGTTTTGAAACGAAGACAAATTAAATAAAGAGTGGTTTTGACCCACACAGCAGGAGGTTTGAAATGAAGGCACAGAAGCGGCGCATGCTCTTGCTTGGCATGCTGCTAATTTCTCTGACATCGCAATTGTTTGCGCAGCAGGACTTTCGTCGATGGATTAATCCCACCATCAACGGTACTACAATACGTCAAGGTTTGCATATCGAGTGGTATCGAAGTATGGATGTAGATCCGGAGACAAATTGGATGTGCGTAACCTGGTCTGACACCCGTTTGGGTAATCGTGATATCTTTGCCCAGTTATATGACGAGGATGGCAATCCACTCTGGGAAGAGGGCGGGGTCATCGTCTCGGATTTTTACGGACGCCAGGAGGATCCCCACGTGATGCCGGCAGGAAATGGCGAATGGATCATTTCCTGGATCGATTACCGTGATGACTGGCAGATCTTGGATAAAAGTTATGTCTTTATGCAGAGGTTGAGTGCGGAAGGAGAACGGATGTGGGAACCGGCTGGCGGTATACCGGTTTGCCGCGTTCCCGAGATCCATACCATCTCAGTTCAGTCGTTCAGCGATGCTCAGCCGGATGAAAACGGTCGTGTCGGGGCAATCTCGATCTGGGTGGATGGCAGAGGTGGTCCTGCCGCCATTTATGCCCAGCATATCAGCCGGGATGGCGAAATTCAATGGGTAGAGAACGGTTTACCAGTGATGGAAGCGTCGTGGGATATCGGCAATCTTGAAGGCTTTGGCTATTCGGCGGATGTCGACGGTCAAGGTGGATTGATTGTCGCCGCTCACGACAAGGAACATACCGGAAACCAGAATTTATATTGCCAGTACATTTCGGGTGATGGCATTCTGCAATGGCCGCAGGTGCCGGGTGCGGTACGCGGCGTGCCGCTCTGCATCAGCATATCTGATCAGGATGAAGTAAAAATGGCTCCGGATGGACGCGGCGGTGCCTTCTTTGTCTGGATCGATAAACGTAACGATCCAGGCGCGGGAGATATTTATGGTCAGCATATTGCGGCTGACGGCTCAAAATCCTGGCTCCTCGGATTACCGGTCAATGAAGGATTTGAAACCGATCCGCGCGGCTGGACACAAGTTACCGATGAACTATATCAAATCGTCGATACGCCAACACACAGCGGCAATCATTCCCTCGCCGCTCCCGCTCATCCAACGGGAAGCGCTTTTGATCAATGCCGAATCGAGTATCAGGCACAGCCCGTAGAGGAATTGCAAATCTCTGTCTGGTTCAACATGGAAGCATACGGACGCGGAGATAACGCTGGCGATTGGGGCAGCGGAGATGCAGCATATCTTGACCTGGGCGAATCGGCAACCGGCTTCCTCCGTGTCGCTGTGAATGAAAATGGTCGTGTCCGCTGGATACCTCGATATAATGGTCGGGAAAATGAATTCGATCATTATTTCTCCGCCACCCAACTCGCTTTGAACACCTGGTATCAATATCAGATCAGATACCGGGATGGCAGTCTGCATTTGATGGTTTATGATGAGGCGATGAGTCTTTTAATCGATGCAACCGCAAATACAGACAATTTAACAATCGACACCTACGCACTGGGTGCCTCTTTTCTGGCTAGTGATGCTTCCTGCTATTTCGATGATCTGATAATCGATCAATTCAATGACATCAGCTTCGACGAGATGGATGGAACAATCATCTGCAATATGCCCAATATCCAGGAAGGTCTGAAGCTCATCAATTCGGGAGATGGGGAATCTATACTAGTCTGGGAAGATTCCAGGCAGAGAACCAACGAGAACCTGTATGCGCAAAAACTCCGTCTCGGCGACCATAATGAAATGATTCTGGAATGGGGAGCAGGTTATGAAGGCGTACTGATCTGCAATACAACGGGACAGCAGATTCAACCGCGACTAACCGAAGATGGCTTTGGCGGGGCGGTTGTTTCCTGGATCGACATTGCCGATATGGACATGTATATCCAGCGCCTCGACGATCAGGGACAGATATTATGGGGCGATCTGGACGGCTTTGTCATCAGCGATTGTCCCGGCTACCAGGAGGGTAATATCATTCGGATGCTGAATGATGAACGGGTGGTCATTGCCTATAGTGACAAGAGGAGCGGCAGTCCCGGATTATACTACCAGATCTTTGAAATCGACGATGGACAATTGGCGCCGAATATGGTTGAAGATGGCGTGGAAATCATTTTCGGGATCGATTTTGATGCAAAAGAGCCCGGGATCGGTTCTCTGGTTGTGGATGAATTCGCCGTTTTTGGCTGGATCGACAAACGATTTGCTCCCTTCGGAACCCATGTCTATGTGCAGAAAGTCGATTATGAGACAGGCGATATACTTTGGCAGAAGAACGGAGTCAGCCTGACCCCGGGATTCTCGAATGCGATCCATGATCAGGAAGTTGTGGATATGGATTCAGTACGGTTCACCTACGATGAGGATGGGAATCTCTATGCCGCCTGGCAGGACAGACGTTATATCAATTATAACAATATCGCTGCGCAAAAGCTCGATCCGACCGGAAATGGAACCCAGCTCTGGACAGATGTAGGCATTCTTATCGCTGAGGACGGCACCTCCAATGAGCAGCAGCGTCCCTTCATTTTGACTGATGGGGAAGGAGGGGCGTTCATCGTTTATGATCGTGCGGATAACACCTATTATCATCAGCTTTATATCCAGCACATCGATGGACAAGGCGAACGGGTTCCAGCTTTTAACACTGGTGAAATCCCAGGTGTTGCGATTACAGATGTCGCTGCCGATCACTTCCTGGAAAGCCTCGCCAAGTTTGAAGATGGTTCAATCCTGATCGTTTACAATCGCAATATCGGATATGTGGGAGATTTGAACTATGCCCACGACTTGTTTGCCCAGAGAATCTCAACTGACGGCGAGTTGCTCTGGGGCGCCAACGGAGTCACGCTGAGTGAAGGTGAGGGTTATCAATTTCATGCGAGTGTGGCGCATATAAGCACCGGTTTTGTAATAGTGTGGGAAGATACTCGTCGCGGCGCACCGATCTCCGATATCTATGGGCAGGTACTCAGTAATGATGGGACAAAACTATGGGCGGAGGTGAACGGCAGACGGCTGATTGAAGAGGATAATGCGCAGTACGCCATTTCCGCCGGCTCGGCTAATCCCACCGTCAATGACTTCTGGATCGCCTGGGAAGACAGCCGTATCGGTGATGATCAAAACATCTATGTCCAACGCTATCTGGCGGATGGAACGCCGTTGCTCGAACCAGCTAATGGGGTGATTGTTTCAAGTGCGCTAAATGCCCAGAAAAATCCAAAGGTGCTGGTCAACCAAGATAATTCTGCATTTATCACCTGGCAGGATAATCAGGCGCAGAATTTCACGGATCTTCGATATGCCCAATTGAATCGCGCCGGAATGATGATGCCTGGATATGGTGAAAACGGCAATGTTCTCTGCGATGCCTACCATCAGCAGAAGGTGATGACCATCGCGGATACCCGGAATTATGGTTTTGTCGCCGTTTGGGAAGATCTGCGCGCCACCGGAAAAGATCCGCTCTATAATGTCTATGCTCAGCGTGTCATTGGCGAGCAGGACACCGATGTCGAGGAAGGAACCGTGACTGCCGCCTTGCCCAAAACCTGGAACCTGGAGGAAGCCTACCCGAATCCGTTCAATCCGGTAACCAGGATCGCCTTCGATGTCCCCCATAACGCCATCGTCAAACTCACCATTTACGACGTTCTCGGACAAGTAGTGAATTACCTGGTGGACGAGTACAAGCAGGCAGGTCATTATGAAGTCACCTGGAACGGAAGGAATCTATATGGTGAAACAGTCTCTTCCGGCAAATACTTCTACCGTCTGGTGGCGGATGGCGAACAGATTTCCAGAAGTGCGATTCTACTGAAATAAATCAGAATCTGATTTATTTCAATAGATTAAAAGATGTCAAATTGAATAAAACCAGAATCGAAAGCGATTCTGGTTTTTTTTGGGTTCTTCGCTGTTTTAAGTGGGCAGTTTTAACTAAATAACCGCTAGTTCGTCTTTGCGAGCCCGCCATGAAGATTGCTTCACGTTATTCGCTATGATTAATCAGATGTGTAGCCTGGACGTGCCATCGTCCAGGATCGTTTATTCCCGGAGTTTATTCCCGGAGGGTGGCACCTCCGGGCTACCTGGCTTATTCCCGGAGGGTGGCACCTCCGGGCTACCTGGCTCGTCTGATGCTTAAGGAGTAATCGAACGCTCCATCGCCAATTGGTAGCCTTCGAAGAAATAATCCAACGGGTCGACCGGCAAGCCATTAACCTGAACTTCATAATGCAAATGTGGACCAGTGCTGCGTCCGGTGTTGCCGACAAATCCGATTTGCTCGCCTCGTTGAACCTTTTGACCCTTGTGAACCAGGAAATCGTCCAGATGTCCGTAAAGTGTAGTATAGCCGTACTGGTGATCGATTTCGATTACTTTTCCGAATCCAGGCACACGCTTGGCTTTTGTGACGACGCCGTCGGCTGTGGCATAGACCGGTGTGCCCCAAGCGGCGGCGAAATCGGCACCATAATGAAAACGTATTCGTTTTGTGAAGGGGTCAGGACGTTTACCAAATCCATCTGTAAAACGACCCGATTTGACCGGTATGATCGATGGGATATGTTTCAGACGCTCTTCATCGCTGACAATCTTGCTTCGTATTTCATCATACGATTGTTGTTGAACCGTCAACTCCCGCTCGATCTGATCAAGGGAACGGAGAAGTTCCTCGATCCGCTCATCACCGATTACTGCTTCCTCCAAGGGAAGAATGCTTCCAATACCGGCTCTACGGACTTCTTCGCCAATTGGTGGCAGATCCACTTTAATCCGAATGGCTTCTTCTTCTCGAGCAAGAGAGTCTACTGTAGCAACTACTTTTATAAGCCGAGACTGAACATCCTGCAATTGATGTGCGAGTAATCTGTTCTCCAGAATAAGCTCCCCCGTGCGTGTTCGTACCCGCCATTCGCTGAGACTGAGGACCGAAAAGACAACCAACACCGTCACACACAAGCCCAGCCCAAAAAATAGCGTTGTTAACTGAGATTGCGTGATGTTTTTTCTCGTAAATCTGGTCGATCCTTTTCTCTCAACGAACAGGACAAACTGAGTGCTGTTCCGTTTCGATTGAATGAGTTCTCACCTCCCCAGGGCTTTCCGTGAAGTGTTACTCCCTTTTTCTATGTGTTTCAAGTCACAAACTAATCAATCCTCATTCGACAAGCAAGCGGAGTCTCTCAGAATTAAAAACTCAGATTGCTCTCGAACTCCATATCTCCTTTAGCGAATCAGAACTGTTCCATCAATAGTAATAATGGATTCGCCGTAATTCAATTCCTGGCATAAGTTCTCAAAATAACGCATGAACTTTTCGCGGCTCTCTCCATAGAGCGGAACAGGCTGAAAATTGCATTCGGCATTGTAGACATTGATCGGGATGGCTTCTGCTTCAGTCACTTTTCCATTTTGCAGTAAAATCCGTGCGAGCAGACCGACTTTCGCTGACTCGCTGTAGGAAGAAAAAGCGAAATTACCCAGGCTATAAAATATCGGGACGTTTTTATAGATTTCAATCCCTTGTGCGACATGCGGGTGATGACCGATTATCAGGTCAGCTCCAGAGTCAATTGAGAGATGCGCCAGTTCGACCTGGTAATCCTTTGGGGTGTCCATCTTTTCCGCTCCCCAATGGTAAGAAACAATAACCGCATCATAGTTACAGTCGCAACGGGTGATGGTCTCTCTTACATCTTCATTGTATGGAAAGGCTGTTCCAGGAGTGGAGTCATTCGCCCAAAACTCTTCGGGAAAGGTCGCCGAAAATCCCAGAAATGCTAGACGCTGTCCATGAATGGTTATCACCGCTTCTCTCAAAGCCTCCTCACGATTCCCACCGGCGCCAAAATGTTTGATGGATGATGAATCAAGGTAGTTTATTGTGTTTTGTAATCCATCATACCCATAATCTAAAATATGATTATTCGCCAGGTTGACGGCATGGATGTTCGCCTTCAACAAACCCTTTTCAATTCCGGGAGATGCTTTCAGAAGGAACTGTTTTTCCACAATCGGGGCGCCTGTTTCTGTTATCGGATTTTCAAGGTTGCCGACAGCTAAATCTGTATTTTGAAGAATTTCGCAGCATCCGGCAAAGGGATAATCGACTCCTTGCTCCTGGATAAATCCCTCCGCCCAATTTCCCAGGTAAATGTCGCCGACAAAGGCAAGTCGCACACCTGCGGAGTCCAATGGTTCTTCGCTGTGTGACATCGGTATTATTATAAGGAGGACTGCAAGAATAATAATTAGTCTTATAAAGAAAATCATTTTTACCACTCCCTCACCACCAAGGCTACAGGCTACAGGCTTCAGGCTACAGGCTACAGACCTGGTGCCTGAGAAGGCTGCCCGAGAA
>CAZCRQ010000088.1:0-8091 GCA_964501095.1 uncultured bacterium
CACGGGCGTCCCGCCCGTTGAAGCGTAGCACGGGCGTCTCGCCCGTGATAGAGGATAAGGAGTGAGAACTCTCTTTACTAGTTTAGAGTTCACGCTTCAGCGTGTCTTTATCGGGATATGGATACTTCTGTTCCTCGGGAATCTTGGCGAGACTGCGCCTCGCTTGGAGAGAGAACCAATGAATTCATCACATAAAACAAGCAAAACCAAATCAGGCATTCCGGAGAAAAACAATATGACGGAACTCGAGAGCCGTTATGTTGAAGGCGGACAACCTCTGGTCAGAACAGGATTGCTGGAAGGGTATGACCGTGTCGACTTTCGCGTCAACGGCGCCTTTACCCTGATGTCCTTGAATGGTGAAATAATCTTTGAAAATATCACCTCAACTCGTCGTTGGCGGGCAAAAGTTGAAAACTCTACGCCCGCCCAATTTGTTTACAGCATCCAGACCCATGTATGTGACAACTTGAAAGATGCCGAAGAGATCGCTTTGCGGTTGAATGAAGAAGGTCACCCGGCGAAGATCCTTCCTTATGGACGCGAGTTGGTTATTGGCGGAAAAGTCGTACATGAAGCCCGTAAATGGAGAATCATTGTCGGCGCCTTTGACTCCGAGGAGCATGCCCGTCCAAACCTGGCGACTTTTGCCGAAAACGATTCCGAGCGGGTGGTAATACTTCGACATCGTACCATGGAGCCTTCCGGAAAAATTGAAGTGTACGATGCCGAGTATGAAAAGAATGCCATGATTGAAGATGGATTCCGGATCATCCCGGAAAATTCCATCATTGAGACAACGGTTTATGGAGTGCAGGTCGGCGTGGGTTTCCATTGGGAGCACACCGAGGATCGCGTCTATCGTGGTATAATAGAAATTCGCATCGATAACAGCGGTAACTTGATGACAATCGATGAACTACATCTCGATGATTATCTTAAGGGTGTTGTTCCTTCCGAAATGCACTCGACTTACCCGATGGAAGCCTTGAAAGCACAAGCGGTAGCGGCGAGAAGCTATACTGTAGCAAAACTCTCCAACCGTCCCGCCGATGATCCCATCGACTTCCCGGCAACGGCAGCGTTTCAAGTCTTCTCCGGCACAACTTATGAGAGTGAAGCGACCAGCCAAGCGGTCTATGCTACTACGGGTGAAGTATTGAAAGTGAATAATCAGGTCTGCGAGGCATATTTCTGCGCTAACAGCGGAGGGCACACTGAGAGTAAGGAAAATTGGGTGCCGCCTGGTGAATCCTACCTGGTCGGGCATCCTGTCATGCCTGAAAGCGAACAGAGTAAATTCGAGTTAAACTTGACGCTGGAGAAGGATGTTGCCGACTGGGTGAAGAGCCACCCGGAGAATTTCTCCAATCCACGCGGCACGAATATCGAAATGTTGGATAAAAACGTCCGCTATTTCCGCTGGGATATCACCTACACCCGCGCTGAACTGGAAGAGATCATCCAACGTAAACTTGGCTTCAGCATCGGTACTCTGATCGACATACAACCGTTGAAACGCGGAGTGTCCGGACGTATTACTGAATTGGAAATCCTGGGAACTCATCGGAACTACAAACTCAATGGAGAATTGAACATCCGCCGCGCTCTATCCAAGAGCACGTTGTACAGCTCCTGTTTTGTGGTCGAAATGGTGATGGGTGAATTAGGGCATCCGGTGGAGATCACCTTTATTGGAGCCGGATTCGGGCATGGGGTGGGTATGGATCAAACCGCAGCCGGAGTGATGGCAACGAAAGGTTTCCTGTATCAGGATATTCTCGGCGCTTTTTATCAAGGGGCAAGGGTGGAACGAATCTGGTGAGGTATAGAACCACGAATGGACACGAATAGACACGAATAGACACGAATGTATTTTCAGTTATTGAAGTATCTCGGTTCGCAGACAAATCTTCAAGGATGTCAGGCGATCATTGTTGGTCTGCCTTATGATGGCACCGCCTCCCATCGGCGTGGATCACGGTTCGCCCCCAATGCCATCCGTACCGCTTCTGTTTGGAATCTGGAAACGTATGATCCCATGTTCGATGGCGACCTCGCGGCTTTTTCCTATTGTGATGAGGGAGATCTTATGGAAGCCGCCAGCGGATCAATAGAAGACTACTTGCATCAGGAGCGCTTGGCTCTGGCAAAATTGCCTCAGAATATACCGGTGGTCGCTTTCGGAGGCGAACATTCCATAACTCTTCCCCTGGTCGAACTTGCCTTGCGAAGAAATCCGGAACTGGCACTTATCATCATCGATGCCCACACCGACCTACGCGATTCTTATGACAACACTCATTTTTCCCATGCCTGCATCACCCGACGTTTGGTCGATCTGATTGGAGCCGAGCGAATCGCTCTCTTTGGAGTGCGCAGTGGGACGCGAGAGGAATTCTCCTTCGCCCGAAAGCACCAAATGTTGCACGAGTTGACCCCGGAAAGCATCAATGTTATGTTGGAACGGTTGGGAAATCGACCTCTCTATCTCTCTATCGATCTTGATGCTTTCGATCCTATGGAAGCCCCTGGAACCGGCACACCTGAACCGGGGGGAATTCATTGGTGCGATCTGGCAGGATTGCTGTTGAAACTGCACTCAAGGTGTATAATTGGAGCCGACCTGGTAGAGCTGGTTCCCGACCTGGATCACTCCAATCGCAGTTCCATCTTGGCGGCGAGAATTGTTCGTGCCGTACTGCTGCAAGTGCTGCGCTCCTCACATGCTGAAAATAAAACGAAAGATATAGAACAACAGGATCGAAATGCCCGCTGTGATCGGCAAGGTCATCAACCATGAATAGATAATCGTTCGAATGATTTTAAGATTGACCGTTTCAAATCCCTGGGCTAATCCGACACCCAGCACCGCCCCAACAATAGTATGAGTCGTGGAAACCGGCATCCCCAAATGAGAACAGAACGTAACGACTGTTGCCGCAGAAAACTCCGCGGCAAATCCTCGCGTTGGTGTGATCTCAGTAATTTTAGTCCCAATGGTCTTCATCACTTTCCAGCCATACATGATTAGTCCGAGTGAAATGCCCAACCCTCCCAGAACTAAGATCCAGAACGGCACCGGTACTCTCAATTCGACAATTCCGTTTTTAATGATTGCCAATACCGCCGCCAACGGACCTATCGCATTGGCAACGTCGTTCGAGCCTATTGAGAAAGCAACATAGGTTGCGGTGAAGACTTGAAGCATCATGAAAATACGTTCTACTCGGGTTATGCTTTCTATATTTTTCCGTTTTAAATTCCGGACAACAATATATAGAATCATATATCCCACAATTGCTGCAACAATAGAAACCAAGATCAATTCCAGAGAGGTTAAATGGATTTGAAGATTTTTCAAACCACGCCAAATCGCCGCCAGGACAATAATCCAGATAGTCAATGCCCCGAAAATTGGTGCGAAGAGAGCGATTCGTTCTCCCGGATCACGTACATTTAAAATGACATTCCTAATAAAGCGAAAGATAAGATAAGCAAGCACTCCACCGCCAATGGGAGAAATTAACCAGGAAAGAACAATCTGGATCACTTTCACCCAGTTGACGGAGTTGATTCCATATACGATAAGGGCGAATCCAATAATGGCTCCGACAATTGAATGGGTAGTGGAAACCGGCAACTCGAGAAAAGATGCCAGGTGCAGCCATAATGCAGTTCCAAGAAGGGTTGCCACCATTCCCAGAATCAGCAAATTGGGTTCCTGTGTGAAAAGTTCAGTATTGACAATCCCTGTCCTGATTGTCTCGGTGACATTCCCACCGGCAAAGGAGGCACCGATAAAATTCGCAATTCCTGCAATGAGTACTGCTTGACGGTAGTTCAACGTCTTGGAACCGACGGAGGTGCCCATTGAGTTGGCGACATCATTCGTCCCAATCGTCCATGCCATATAGAAACCAAAGGCAATTGACAGGCAACCAAGGATAAATAGGTTGGGATTTGTCGTTTGGATAATCGATGTAAGAAAATCCACAGTGAAACTCCCTGATTTAGCCTAAGAGTCTGAGGTGACAAAGCAACCTTGAATACTGAAGAGGAAGTTGGTATCTAATGTGAGTAATTGAATCGGAATAAAGACGGCAAATAGGACTAAAAAAGAAGCTGATTGTGCTGTCTTGCGATGAGGGTGTCAAAGATCGGAGAGAAAAAAAGCGCTTACAATCCAATCCTCTTCGGATTCGACTTACCAGGGAAGGGAGTTGTGAGATCGTAAACATGCTTTCCGTTATTACAGGAATTTCCGTCTTTTTTGCGAGGGCAATATAGTATTTCGACTTTAGCTAATCCACGTATCGAGAGCCGAAGGCGTTTCTCCGGAGCCTTGAAACCTCAACGCATATTAAAAGTATTGAAACTCAAAAGTTGTAAGACGTGACGTCAGTACCCCCAGGATGGGAAGCGCGCACGGATTGGACGCCGCAGGATGCCGATGGTTTTGATTTCCGCTCATTCTCTCCAGATAGCTTCAGCGACTTTTTTGCTTCCCTCTTCGGCGATTTCGCATAGGTCTCTTGGGGAAAAACCTCTACCAGTCGAACTGGCTGGAAACGTGACTTCAGAGCCCGTCAAAAGGGACTTTTTCAGGAAACCCTAGGTTAGAGTTCTTTGCTTCTTAGCTACTTTGTGGTAAAACAGAAATCACCGCAAAGAAGCTAAGAAGCACAGCCATGTAGCCTGGACGCACCGCCATCCGGGATTATCCTCACCCCTTTACTGCGCTATCAGTCTTCTCCGGCTAACAGCACCTCTTGCTACTTTTAACTGAGATGTGGATGACCATTCCAATTTGGAAAATGCAAAAGATTAGCTTATTATATTTAGGTTATATCGATTCTCGAAAGTAATTTCCAATTCCGCCAGGCGAGGAGAACTGACCGTACCTGAACGAGTGGGAGGTTGTTTTCGAGAAACGGACTAGGTCAAAAGCCCAACGAACAGAATATATGGAGGGAGTTCATGAGACACTTGGTAAAATTCCTGGCGCTGCTGGCGCTGATTCTCCTGCTTATTCCGGGTTTCTCCCTGGCGAAAAAACCCCAGTTGGCTCGTCTAGGGAATCCGGAAGCGGTCGAGAATGCTAATCTCAGCGCTCCGCTGTGCGAGACGCCGTTTCCTTTCCCAAACGATGAACTTGATCAATATCTGGGAGATACTGTCCTTGTGGGACGCACTGCCTATGATTGCCAACATAATGCGACCATAGGACGTATGATCCAGTATAATCCCAATTACGATAACGGCAGCGGAATAATCTACGTTTCCTACACCGATCTACCCTTTAATGTAGCTAATCCCATACGCAAGGTAAAGCTTCAGAAGATCTTGTTCGACAATGGCGAACCTCACGCTGTAATCCAGGATGGGGGTGACATTGTTAATGATGGACATTGGGGAGGATTTACCACATTGGCAATGAATCCATTAACTCCAACGCCGCGTCCGGTTCCACTCTACCACGCCCGACTCAATGCCAATGCGAATTATTTCACCCGCGCCGCGGTGGAATGGAGCATCTTTCCCGGGATTTATATCGAAACAGCAATTCCTTATGAAGCAGAATCCCAACTGATTTGGCCAAAATCCGCCATGGATGGTGACAGTATTGTGCATGTGCTCTCGAAGGATGATGGAACCGCTGGCATCTTCTATGCCCGGCTCCGCTATGATCCTGAAATGGAAATGTTCAGTATTACCAATCCCAATGGTGAAATCGAGAATGTCACCGACCTGGCGCCATTCATCTCCGCCGAGATCGCTTGCAGTCCGGATGGGCAGCGTGTGGTCATCTGCCAGCCGGTTAAAAGAGTTCACATCATCCCCGGTCTCGACGATCTGGAAAACGACAAAGACTATCTCTATTGGGACAACAATGATCGTGGCAGGAACTGGGCGTGGGGGCTGGAAAACGCCGTCGACATCACTAATTTCCAAGGACCCTTCCGTGATCTTCTCCCAGACACTACAGCCGCCAATGGCGACACTTTCCGTCTCTGGTTGGAAAGTCAAATCTACCTTGATTACGATAATGTTCTCCATGCAGCGTTTTCTGCCTCGGAGTATTTCATCTTAGACGATCAAGGCTACATCTTCAGCCAGATTTATTACTGGAATGAAGAGGATCATTATATGATTCGAATCGGTAACGGCAACTTCTGGAACAACCAGACCGCCTCACTGGGAGTGAATAATGTTCTGGTGCAACGTCCCAGCCTTTATAAGGATCCGGAAACGGACTGGATCTGGTGCGTCTTTCAACAGTTTGGAGTACCGGGAGATACAACGGAGGATGGCGATGCACGAGATGTCAACATCGACGGCAGACCGAACGCTGAGTTATTTATCACAGCTTCACCGGTTGGGGAATTTGGACGCGGCGCCGAGATGAACGGCAAGCTCTGGTTCAAACCGATCAATATCACCAACAGCCGCAGTGATGCTATCGCGGTGCCGGCAGGGCAATGCCAGAGTGAACGCGATCCTTCGATGGCACTCAACAACGACGGCGATTATCTTAACATCGGTTTCCTGGTCGATCTGGATGCTGGGATGGCGATCGCCACCACTCCTGAAGGCGTTTCCACTGACAATCCCTTTGTCTATCAAAGAATATCGAAACAGGAATTGATGGACAGGTTCATGGAGCAGCGGGAATGGATTCCCGGGTACCCACTGCATGTCGACAGCGTCGATTTCTGGCAGGATCCGGCTGATTGGGCATGGGAAGCTGAACCACCACCCGAAGATTTAATCGTACAGTTGCAAGGGAACTACTTTGAGCTGGTCTCCACACATCTCGTTCCACCCAATCTGAATGCCGTCTCGGTTTTCGGAGAAATCGCCCATCTGGAAATTGTCTATCAGGACAACGGACGTATCTTCATCCCGCCAACTCTTAACACCATCGGCAACATCAACATGACCGAAGGGTACCAAATATATTGCAGCTCCCCGTCACAGTGGATTGTTTCTGGTCAATTGGCAGATCCAACAATGCTTTACACTTTGATTCCCCGCGCCTGGAACTGGATCAGCTATCCATTTGACCATCCCATCCCCCTAGTGCAAGCTTTAGCGGAACTTGACGGTCACCTCGAGATTATCATGCGCGATGATGGCGGATTGTATATTCCGCCCATCATCAACACTATCGGCAATATGCAGAGTGGTGTCGGTTATTTTGTTTTTACCAATTCACAGACCACTATCACCTTCCATTATACAAATCCCGGCGGACGACTAATCAGGGACAACACCCAGGATTGGATTATCCCAGAAGTGGAAGACGCTCCGCAGCCTACCGGACTTCCTTATGCTGTTCTGATACGGATGACCGATGCTCTGAAATCACAAAATCCCGCTACGATTGAACTCTATGACAACACATTGCTGGTCGGTAAGGCGGTTGTTTTGGAAGATCACGACATCACTCCAGTTATTGCCTGGGGTGGTTCTGAAGAATACAATGTGACAGGATTTACACCGGGTGAGGTGATTACGGTTCAGGTCAAAGCTGTCGATGGCGGATTGCTCGCGAATTATGCCGATGACCGTATGACCTTCGGCAGGGGCGCCTACACTGACCTCACCCTGGACGCGCTAAATTCCGAACTGCCGATAGAGTTTGGGGTCGATTATGCTTATCCGAACCCATTCAATCCGACGGTGACTGTTCCTTTCTCTCTGCCCAGCAATGGTGAGGTGAGATTCGCGGTTTTCAACCTCCTCGGAGAACAGGTGTATAAAGCAGCACAGCAGTTTCAGGCAGGGCATCACCGCTTTGTCTTCGATACGCGACCGTGCGATGTTGGTTATGGCGACCTAGCCAGCGGAGTCTATTTCCTGCAGGTGCAATTCAATGGGCGGGTGAATACGCAAAAGATATTGCTGATGAAATAATTTCAATTGTTATTTTGAAATACAAAGAAGTGGTGTCAGCCGCCCATGGCTGACACCTAAGTCTTTGTTTTTTCCATCAGTTGCGGTCAATATAGCATAGCGTGCTGTCAAGCTAGTAGTGCATGTCAGATGATTTAACGGCATTGTTCCGTAGCACGGGCGTCCCGCCCG
>CAZCRQ010000088.1:8191-10614 GCA_964501095.1 uncultured bacterium
TGATTTAACGGCATTGTTCCGTAGCACGGGCGTCCCGCCCGCGTCATGGGCGAGACGATTTAACGGCATTGTTCCGTAGCACGGGCGTCCCGCCCGTGTCATGGGCGAGATGATTAACGGCATTGTTCCGTAGCACGGGCGTCCCGCCCGCGTCATGGGCGAGACGCCCATGCTACTTATGGTGGTTTCACTTTAATAATAGCGTGCCGTCAGCCAAGGGCGACTGGCGGCACTTCTTATTCTGATAAATATGACTATAAAAATCATAATTAAAGTACTTATAATCATCATATATATTCTATTCGCCGCTGCCATTAGCAACAGCAAAACATATATCCAAGTGAACCAGGTTGGCTATAAACCTGACGACCGTAAGCAGGCAGTAATCATCTCTCAAGAGCCATTGGCAGATCTTTCCTTTCATTTAGTTAAATCGGACACCGAGGTCGTTTATTCAAGCAATCTTTCGGATGATTGGGGTGCTTTTATAGGGAAAGCGCATCACTATATTGCAGATTTTTCGGAGTATAATCAACCTGGAACGTATGTAATTCGCCTTTTAAACACCTGTTCGCTTCCTTTTCCCATTGATCAAAATCTTTACCGGACAATTCCGGACACATTGCTCCGATTTTTCCAAGTCCAACGGTGCGGAGAGACTTCACCGCTTCTACACAAACCATGCCATCTCCTGGATGCGCAACGCATTGAAGGTGATTTGAGCATCCCATCGCCCTTGGATGTAACTGGCGGTTGGCATGATGCTGGTGATTATATAAAATTCTTGATCACTACTTCATACTCGGCTTATATGCTGCTGCTTGCCTACGATAAACATCCAGAGCTTTTTCCTGATCGCGACGGCAACAACAGATCCGACCTGCTCGATGAAGTGAAAATCGGGCTTGATTGGATGATGAAAATGCATTACGCCCCAGATCGACTGTTGATACAGGTGCATGATCACAAAGATCATGATGTCGGCTGGCGTTTGCCGGAGGATGATCCGCTGACCGACTGTCGGGCGGCTTATCTGCTCCCGTCAAAAGCTCAATGCGGATCGTTCTCCGCCGCCATGGCGTTGGCGTCGTCGGTGTTCCGGAAAATTGGAGAGGATCAATATGCCGACAGGTGCCTGCAGCACGCCAGACAGGTCTATTGTCTCGGTGTAACTGCAATCCCCGAGGTTTCCACCGGTCCGGATTCAATGTATTTCGATCAAACCGCCTGGGATAACCTGACTCTTGCGGCAACTGAACTCTTTCTGGCAACCGATAGCTCTCGATATTTGGATGAGGCTGTCCAATTTTCTCAAGAGGAAAAACCGGTGTTTTGGGTATCCTGGGGCGACCTGGGAGGGTTCGCTTATTCCAGGATGGCTTCCTATCATCCTGAAGGCTTGGAAAAACTTGATCTTATGCTTTCCTGGTTCGATTCCCTCGCTTCCAGGAATCCGTATGGTATTCCCTTCGAGACCTTCACCTGGGGATCGGCATCGGTACAGATGGGAATCGCTGCACTCGCATTGCTGCATTACGAAATTACCGAATCGGATAGGTACTTGCCGCTTGCAATTCAGCAGCGCGATTTCGTTCTCGGCGTCAACAGCCACGGCGTTTCGATGATTGGGAAAATCGGATGGGTATATCCGAAATACTTTCACCATCAGGTGGCATATCTGCGGGAAATGTCACTGCCCGGCGGTTTCGCAGAGGGTTTTGTCTCAAACGAAATTTTTCAACATTATGGCATACAATTGGAGAAGCTTGATCGATTTGCGCCATTTCAATCGGAGGACGCTGTCTATCACGATGATCGGATGGATTACATCACCAATGAACCAACAATTTGCGGCAATGCTACGGCACTCTTTGTCTTCTCCTGGTTTGCCGCGGATGAAAAGTAACCCATCCCGGAGGAAACTCTTGTTCAATTCAGGTTTTGTTTGATTTTTGACATGTATCAATCGTATGTTTGCAGGAAGTAATAGAGGAGAATAGTGAGATGCGAGGAACCATGGAAAAGACACGTGTGTTAATAGTCGATGATGAACTCGATATGTGTAATTTTCTTGAGGAGGCGATCGCTCCCTTAGGCTGTGAGGTGAAATCCTTGCAAAACAGTGAAATGGTTCTTGAGACATGCAGCGCCTTCATGCCTCATGTTGTACTTCTCGATGTTATGATGCCTAAACTCAATGGCTTGGAAGTTCTCCGTAAAATTCGTGAGATCGATAAGCAAGTCAGGGTGATCATGGTGAGCGGGATGTTGGATTTGGGACTGGCGAAGGAGGCGATGGCGCTGGGAGCCATAGATTACATGGCAAAACCACTTGACATCGACAAACTTAAAGATATTGTGAAAAAAGCTGCCGAAGAAACATTTGGATAAACAATTTGCTGGATATTTTTATTGTATAAGTA
>CAZCRQ010000089.1:0-10515 GCA_964501095.1 uncultured bacterium
GCGTAGAGAAGGACTTTGAAGTACAACGAGTAATGTTGATAAAGAATCAAATTGAATTTTTTTCTCATTCTTTCCCACACTAATAATTAAGTTTGGCTTAATATCATCAAACCAATTAAATTTCAAAAAGAGTCTCTTTTTACGTAAACTACTATTCGATATAATAACAAAAGGTTCTATGTTCTTGGCGATAACAGGAAAGCCCTGAAAGAGACATAGCATTGGGAAAGTACTTCCAATATCCATCGTATTTATATTTATTTCAACATCTTCCTCTCGATAGTGCAATATATTTCTAATCTCAGATCCAGAACCATCAGAAGCCAGTAGGCGAAGCGCCTCCAAAATCGAAGATTTTCCGGTATTATTCCGCCCGGTGATCAGGTTTACACGTCCTATTCCCTTAATCTCGAGTTTTCGGAACAATCGGAATCGTTCGATTATCAGTTCCTCAATTTTTAGATCCATGATATTACTCTTTGTCAATTATAATCACCAATTCACAATGGATGACTTCCCGACTTTTTCAGACAGTCTGCAAAGCTCAAAGCCTAACGCCCAAAGCCTAGAGCCTAAAACCCAAAGCCTAGAGCCTAACGCCTAATGCCTAAAGCCTAAAGCCTGCTCCTCAACTGCGCAATCCCAATCACATTATAAATCTGAATCGGCAGTGCTTTTCCTTTAACCTTGATCGGTTCAAGTTTTTCGATTTTTATCCACTCAAGGTCTTTAACATACTGGAATGCGTTTTCCGAGAGCAGATTCTGCCCGCCGCCGGCATTAGCGCACAAACGTGCTCCGAGATTGACATTGTCGCCCAGGATCGTATAATCCATGCGATCTTCGCTGCCCATCGCGCCCATCACCATGTCGCCGGTATTGATCCCGATGCCAATGCCGATGTTCCATTGCGGATTTTTCGCATTGAGGACGGCGAGTTCTTTCTGAATCTCCACCGCACAACAGACCGCATTGATGACCATATCATCCCCTTTAAATACTGCCACCAGTTCATCACCGACATATTTATCTACATCACCATGAAATTTACGCACCAGATTCGCCTGAACACTGAGATAAGTATTCAGCATCTCGATCACCACTTCCGGCTCCACCTTCTCGGAAAATGCGGTAAATCCGCGGATGTCCGAGAAGAAAACTGTCGCTTTCTTACGTTCTCCGCCAAGTTTAATGCCTTTATCGCCACCTCTTCTAATCGCTGAGACGGTTTCTTCCGAGACAAATTTGGTCAGATGGAACCGCTCCCAGAGACCTTCGATCATCTCGTTCATCCGACGTCCCAGGTCTCCGATCTCATCACGATATTTCAGCACTGTGCGTTCCACCCGAATCGAGAGATCGCCGGTCCCGACAACCTGGGCGACCTTGCCAATGGCGACAATCGGACGGCTGAGGGTCTGGGAACCGTAAATGCCGGTGACCGCCGCCACGAGAAAACCGATAATCACCCAGAGTATCAAGTTTTTGGTCATGATCGCGATTGCCTGGTAAGCGTGTTTTGCATCCTCCTCGACAATGATCGCCCAATCAAAGTTACGCGGGTAGCCGAAAGCGGATAACATCTGTTCCCCAGTTGGACGTTTGAAAGGACGTACGACATTGACTCGTGATTGGGCACCGAGCATTTCCAACGCTGCCTGAACCACCTCCCGATCCTTTAAATCTTTCCGTTCCTGGCTGAAGATCTGACATCCATCGGGCTGAATCAGGGTGATGAAACCGGAGCGGTTCAAACGATGATCCTGAATTGTCTTACGTAACCGTTCAAGATCGAGTCGGGCGGCGAGAATCGCTTGGCGTCCGCGAATCTTCTGCTCCAGCTTTAAAATGATGGAGATCATCCAATCGTCAAGCTCCGGGATGTATTCGAGATCGCCCACTGTGCCATTCTCCGAGAGGTCGATCGCTTCATACGGTTTTGTGTCGACTGGAAGAACCTTTAAAGGGTTCAAACCGGCATTGCGAAGTTTACGGGTAAATTGATCATTGGTGATCAGCAATGGTTCTTCAATGCCTTGGGCAGAAATCTGGATCGAGATCAAATCGGGTATATTTTCAGTCCCATTGGTCAGAAGCGCAACTTTCTCCGGGATTCCAAGCTGGGGATTATCCACTGCTTTACGGATCAAGAGTAATGGTGCTCGCCAGGTATTCTCGTACATGGCGTCGATATCGTTGGCGAGCTGTGCGGAACCGGAACTTAATTCTTCATTGACGGAATTTTTCAACTCATCTTCTGTAATGCGAATCAGCGTCCTGCCGGCAATACCCAGAGGGATCAAGGCAAGAACAATGGCGAAGATGAGTAGTTTGGTTCGGATGGTGACTCTCACAGCTCTTCTCCTTTCTATCTATTAGGCTACAGGCTACAGGCTTCAGGCTACAGGTTAGAGGCTGCAGGCTTCAGGCTGTAGCCTGCAGCCTGATGATCATCTCAAAGCAGCTTCCCGGTACCGGACTTTGATCGTTGCCTTTGCCCATGCTTCTCCGCAGGGAAGTCCGGTATCATCCCGCACTCGCATTTTTACTATGTAAGTTCCGGGCGCCTTGTAAGCATGAGAAACAATTGGACCCTCAGCCGTCGCTCCATCTCCGAAATCCCAGAAGTATGTGAGCGGGTTGCCGTCCGGGTCGCTTGATTGTGTGCCGTCGAACGCCACAGCATCATGCGCCCCGCCGACAAACGCCTCTCGATCAGCTCCCGCATTGGCGACCGGGGGTGCATTTACTCGAACTTCCACCAAATCAGTTACCACACCGCAGTCGGTTCCGGAGTTGTCGCTGATCGTCAGTTCGGCACGAAACAATCCGGGATCAGCGTAGCTGTGCTTTACAATTTTTCCTTCCGCCCGATCGCCGTCGCCAAAATTCCACAAGTATCTAGTTATCGTTCCATCATGGTCAAAAGAACCGGAAGCGTCGAAAGTGATCTCCTGATTTGGGCATATAAGTCGGTCAGGTCCAGCATCGACCATCGGCGGATGATTGACTCGAATCATCTTTGAGGTCTCCGCTCGACTATTGGAAACCTCACGTCCATCATTCACCGAGAGAATCACATTATACTGTCCGGGAGTGATATAGACGTGAGTGACCTTTGAGCCGTTTACCGCGGCGCCGTCACCGAAATCCCAGTGAAATGACGCACGCTTGCCGTCCGGATCGTGTGATTTACCGCCATCGAACTCCACTTCCTGTCCGACACAAACCCAATCCGGCATTTCAATCACCGGCACTGGCGCTGCATTCACCGTTACCGTCAATTTATCTGTCGCCCAGTTGTTCTCCAGGTTGGTATCATCTGTAACCCGCAGTGTTACATCATATTCGCCCGGTTCATTGTAATTATGACGTGTCTGGACTCCCTTCCCGGTGCTCCCATCGCCGAAATCCCATTGATAAGAGGCGATGGAACCATCACTGTCGCTCGATCCGGAGCCATCGAAGATTACAATCTGAATGACGCCGACTAATTGGTCAGGTCCAGCCTCTGCAACCGGCGTATCATTGATGATTATTAAGCTGCGAGTGGAAGTGGTGTTGCAACTGGTCTCGGAATCTGTTTCTATGTTTAATGCGACGAAGTATTTGCCGGGAGTTTTATATATGTGTTTGATTTTCTTATCATTACCTGTTGTCTCATCCCCGAAATCCCACTTATACGAGGTTATTTTCGCTCCTCCGGCAGAGGATTCCGAAGCGTCAAACTCGATGGCGGAATTCACAGCAGCCGCAGGTGGAGCGGAAAACGTCGCCACTGGGGCATCATAGACCGTGACGATCAAATCATCCGTATCAGTATTATCGCATTCTCCAACCTGATCGCCGGTGATTGTCAGGGAGACAATATATTCTCCCGGTTCACGGAAGACATGAGTTGGTGTCGCCCCGTCTTTTGTCGTTCCATCGCCGAAATCCCAAAAGTAACGATTGACCAGACCATCAAAATCACGCGATTTTGTCCCGTCGAACCGCACCTCGGTGTTCGCGCAAACCTTTTTATCCTCCCCGGCGTCGGCAACCGGAGACTCCGCCACCCGCACGACAATCTCATCGACAGAAGTATTACAAGGCAAACCGGAATCATCCTGAACCGTCAGAACAACCTTATACACGCCGCCATTGATGTACTTCTTGGTCGGGTTGACGCCGACATCGGTCGAACCATCTCCGAAGTCCCAATGATAGCGCATCAAGCCGCCTTCCGGATCGACACTTGCCGCTCCCGAGAAGAGGACAACATCCCCGGCACATACTGTCCGGTTCTCACCGGCATTGGCAATGGGCGCCTGGTTGATTCTTACGACCAGGGAGGAAGTGTGGTTGGAATTTGAAAGACTCGTACCGTCATCGACAGTCAGTATCACCGGAAACGTGCCGGGTTCCCGATAAGTATGCAGCACTTTCACTCCGAAACTGGGCGGACTTCCATCGCCGAAATCCCACTTGTAAGTGAGTGGATTGCCATCCGCATCGACCGAAGCGGAGCCGTCAAAGGGAATCGTTAAGTCGCATGAGTGAATGTCATCTCCCGGTTTGGCAATTGGTCGATTGTTGATATGAATAAGGACTTGATCCTGGTTCTGGGCGTTGAGTGAACCGGAATTGTCGACAATGGTTAGAATTGCCGTATAGATGCCGGGGGAATCGAAAGTGCGAAACATTTTTGCTTTCGAGGAGCGTTCGAGACCATCGCTGAAGTCCCATTGATAGGTGAGGATTTTACCATCGCGGTCATAAGATTCAGTCCCATCGAACCAGATTTTATCTCCCGGCGCGGCAAGTACATCCGCTCCCGCAATAGCTACAGGTTGAAGATTGATGAAGACCGTTGTTCCATCGTGACTCACGGCGTTTTCATGCATCGTGTTATCACGGACTGTCAGAGTTACCGTGTAAGTGCCTGATTTTTCATAAACATGTTGTACTTTTTCCCCTTCTCCACTGTGACCATCCCCGAAATCCCAATGGTAACTTTTGATTTCTCCATCAGGATCAATGGAGAGCGAACCGTCAAAGAAGATTGTCTCACCGGGCGCTCCAATCAGTGATTGTCCGGCATCGGCGATGGGAGCATAGTTGATTATTACCTGCATCGGGCAGGAATTTTTCGAGGTGGAAGTGCCGGAAGCATCGGTGATGGTCAGCATCACATTGTATGTACCGGGATTGCCGTAGACATGCGACGGCGTTACACCTGATCCATGAGCGCCATCACCAAAATCCCAATCATAGGCAATGATTTCGTTGTCTTCATCACGCGAACGAGTGCCGTCGAACTGAACCACGCTGCTTGTCACCCACTGGTCTGGTCCAGCATTTGCCACTGGCGGATAATTGACGATAGTCGTCACTTCATCCTGGTCGGTATCAGAATTGGTGGTCGAATTGTCTCGGATGGTCATTTTGGTTGTGTAAACACCGGGACGGACATAGGCATGTTTAACCGTCGATCCTTCCCCTTTTAAACCGTCGCCAAAGTCCCAGAGATATTCAATGATCTTCCCATCCCGATCGACGGATTTCAAGCCGTCAAATAGAACATCTTCATTGGTGGCTACTACTGGACGATCACTCTTTGCCACGGCATCGGGAGGATCGTTGACTACAATAGTGATCTCATCGAAAGCCTGGTTGTTGCTGACATCTGTATCGTCGGTGATGGTCAAACGGACACGATATTTCCCTGGATTTTTATAAGCATGAGTGACCATCATTTGAGAACCAGTGGCTCCATCGCCAAATTCCCAGTAGTACTGCGAAATCTCACCATCAGAGTCGTAACTGTTCGCGCCGCTCAGAGTGATGTCCTGGTTCGGACTGATGATATGATCCTCACCAATTCTGACGACTGGCGGGGCGTTAACCAAAACCTCCATCACCTCACTGCCGAAATTGCACGGGCTGTTGGAATCATCCTCCACACGCAGTACAACTTCATAGTTGCCGGGCTTGTCGTAGCTGTGCTGAATTTGTATTCCCTCTGCCCGGGTGCCGTCACCCAAAGTCCAGACATATCTTTTTATCCTGCCGTCGGAATCGTAGGAACCGGAGCCGTCAAAGTTCACCATGGCGCCGGGAACCGTTACCTTGTCCGCTGCCGGTACCGCACACGGAGGTTGATTCACCAGCACACTTACACGTTTAATTGAAGCGTTGCCTACCAAACCGGACTTATCGGAGACAATCAACTCGGCTTCATAAGTTCCCGGATTGTCGTATTGATGCACCACACGGCTTCCTTTCGCACTGCTGCCATCGCCAAAATTCCAGAAAAAGTCAAGTTCATGTCCATCCTTATCCCAGGAGCCGGAACCGTCAAAAACAATGGTGCCACAATCGGAGAGGGGATTCAATTTCACCTCGGGAACGGGACGGTTGTTTGGTTTGAAAATCAGAATAGGCAGTTCAATCGGGAGGGCGATTTCTTTATCAGTGGTAAAATAAAAAGTAGCGTCGTTGGGCATCTCGTAACCACCGTTGAAAGTGAGCGCAACATTTTGCCCCACCTCATTCGGTTCCAGAACGACTTTATTTTCCATCCATTGTCCCTGAGCGGATGGTGTGACAGTCAGCCCGGAACGGAATTTCGTGTCGATACCAACATTCGCGGCTGCGAGATCATAGTTATGAACGATGATTTCCGTGTTGTCTTTCGGGACATAAAAACGGAGTTCAGCAAACACTCCCAACGAAGGTAAACGAATTGTCGGACAATATGTAAATACTTTCAGACCATCCGGAGCTGCATTACGCTTGGAAGATCGACTGAGTTCAACCTCAAAGATATTCCCATCATTTCCGGAGAGTCCTTCCACTAACAGTTTGAAGATATTTCTCCCTTTGACTGACTCGCCTTGGGAGGGTGAGATCGCAGCGAAAGTGTACCATTTATGATCACGAAATTCGTCTTCACCGACAGTTTCATCCGCGATGAGGACGCCGGTGACTAAATCATCCGCATCCGGAAATGCGCTTCGGATTGTCTTGGCGGTGTATGATCCCGCGCCTCCAAAGAGACGATAACGTGTCTTAGTGTCCCATTCCCCGTATGGTGCATCTAATTTCCCCCCGACATCAGCATCGAATAGTCGGAGATAGACCGAATCTGTCAGAGTCTCAGGCAACGCAAAGAAGATGACTTGCTTGTAATCATCATCACCTTCCAATGTTGAGGCATCGGCTCCATAAGTGATGAATATCGTGTTTTCGTCAGCCGTCGCTAGGTTACATAGTCCCAGAAGGATAAAAATGATTCCAAGAATGTGAATTCTGCTCATGACCTGGCTCCAATAAATCCCATTAAGGCTTTCGACTTTGCAATCTGTCCGAGAATACTATCACGGTTATTAAAACCCGAATAAACTAAAACCCAAAGCCTAAGATAATACATAGATTTGTCGAATACGAACAATACTTGCAGGTGAGGCGTTATTTCAACGCGGTGAGAAGTTGAGCTGTTCCTCACGACCGATTATTCTCTTAAATTCTATATGCCATTACGACCTATGAGACCTATACGACCTTTATGACCTATTTAGCAATAAATCCATTACCATTTAATCTGGATCCAATTGAACCAGCGCGAATTGAAGCGGTCTTGCATCATAAGCTTCGTTCAATTAAGGTAATTTGGAAGGAGGAGACGCGTTCGACTAACACGGATTTGCTTCAATTAGCACAGGAAGGCGCACCGGGTTGGACAGTTCTGGGAGCGCATACGCAACTAACTGGCAGGGGACGCCATCAGCGACGGTGGATCTCCCCCTCGGGTGGGTTGTATGTTTCATTATTACTACGCCTGGGCATACCCGAGTCCCCGATCACCCTGATCCCGCTTACCGTAGGATTGGCGTTACAAGATGCGATCCAGGAAGAAGCTAGGCAACGTAATGGTGTGATTCAGTCCCGTTTAAAATGGCCCAATGATGTCTTGACGCCCAATGGCAAGCTGGCGGGAATACTTTGTGAAGCAATCGAGAAGGATGGCTCCTGGTCAGTTATTGCCGGTGTCGGTGTCAACATCCATCCAATGTCAGAGGAGCAGAAACATTTGATTCTAGATCCAGTGACTTCTCTTGAAGAGGAAGCATCTCTTGACTGGACACGCGCCGGATTGCTGGTGGCATTCCTCCGCTGTATGGTGGATCGTTTCGAGCAATGGAGGATGAAGCCGGAGATTATTCGTTCTGAGTGGTTGGAAGCATCTCAAATGCAAGGGCAAACGATTGCCGTGCGATCCACAAAACCGCCGCTTCACGGGACTGTGTACGGACTAAGCGAAATCGGAGGTTTGATGTTGAAAACAGAAAAAGGCATGATCGAAATTAACTCTGCGGAAACCATTGAGGAACATCATGGCTGAATCGATTCAAACCCTTCTGGCTCTGGACATTGGGAATACAAATGTAGTTTTAGGAATTTACCGCGATGAGGAGTTGCAGATTTGTCGTCGGCTTGCCACTTCCTCGGGAAGAACCGCGGACGAAGCGGGCATCCTGGTCAAGATGCTCTGTCTCGATGGTGGTGTAAATCCAGCGGAGATCGACGCCGTGGCGATCGCCAGCGTCGCCCCCAAAATTGGGATGGTCTATGGAGAAATGGCTCAGCGTTATCTTGGGTGTAGACCTTTCTTCGTTCATGGTGAGATCCCTGGTTTTGTCAATCGATACCGCAATCCAATGTCGGTCGGAGCGGATCGGGTGTGCGATGCGGTCGCTGGATTTGCCAAGTATGGTGGACCGCTTCTCATCCTTGATTTCGGCACGGCGATCACAATCGATGTCATCGATAAAACCGGCGCCTATCTCGGCGGGGTAATCATGCCAGGTTTGGGAACCAGCGCGGAAATTCTCCATCAGAGCGCCGCTTTGCTGCCCAGTGTCCGACTGGCGATGCCGAAGGTGGTGATTGGAACAACCACCGATGAGAGTATTCGCGTCGGTTTGATGCGCGGAACCATTGGTGCTCTCCGTATGCTGATTGCCGATATTAAATCCGAGTTGAATGAAATGGAAATTCGCGTAATCGCCACCGGTGGGATGGCATATATGATTATCCCCTACCTCCCGGAAGTAATCGCGGAAGAGCCTTATCTTGTCCTGGAGGGGATTCGATTGATTTACGAGCGAAGTAAAACATGGTAAAATCGTTTTTTGGCTTTCGGCTTTTGGCTTTTGGCTTTCGGCTTTGGATTACATGACTTATGTAACCGGTTTGAGATTTTGAGAAAATGATCAATAACCACCTGATAATCCTAGAAATCATCCTCGTTGGGGGAACCATCCTCGCAGTCTGGACCGCCTGGCTGACCCGTAAAATACGCGATCATGCTCTGCGAATCGGGATGCTCGATATCCCCAACGAAAGAAGTTCGCATACTGTCCCGACTCCCCGCGGCGGAGGATTGGCGATTGTCATCAATGTTCTCGCCGGAGTTTTTATCATGGCACTGGTGCTGAAGACAAATATCCCCTGGTTATGGATTCTACTTGTCGGTGGGTTGCTGGTAGTGGGTGTGGGATGGCTCGATGACCGGTTTTCCTTAAAACCGATCATTCGTCTGATGATTCATATCCTCGCCGCGCTGGTGATAGTGTTGTGGATTGGATCGAACCTGGAAATTGTCTTGCAACTTGTCTCCCTGCGTGGTCCCTTTGCTTATGCGTTTATAATTCTCTTCACGGTATGGAACATCAACGCTTATAATTTCATGGATGGTATGGATGGGCAGGCGGCGTCTCAGGCGGTGATAGTCTCCGTGATAGCGGGATTGCTGGCGTATATCAACGGCAATCTTCCACTCGCCTTCGTTTATTTCCTGGTTGGAGCCTCCTGTCTCGGATTTCTCAAATTGAACTGGCAGCCGGCGCGCATATTCCTGGGTGATCTCGGCAGCGGCTTTTTAGGGATGACCTTCGCCGTCCTCGCACTTTGGGGAAAGCAGACCAAAGCCGTACCTTTCCCCGCTTTCTTTATCCTAATGGCGGTGTTTTATGTGGATGCGACCTATACTGCGCTGAGACGTTTGGTCGCCGGGGAAAATATCACCAAACCACACCACGATTTCGCCTTCCAACATGCTCTCGAACTGGGTTACAGTCACGCCCAAGTGACCGGCTTTATCACCGCCATCAATGTGTTCTGGCTCGCTCCGCTTGCCTGGTGGAGTGTTCTGCTGCGTTCCAATTGGTCTTCCGCGGTGATGGTTCTGGCGTATATTCCCTTGATTGCGGGCGCGATCATCCTCAAAGCTGGGGAACGAATAAATCCTAAGAAAAAAGACCGACAAATAAATCCTAAGAAAAAAGACCGACAAATAAATCCTAAGAAAAAAGACCGACATATAAATCCTAAGAAAAAAGACCGACAAATAATCAAATCAGAAAGCTGAATGGATTACGTTTTTATTTTGGAAATGGTGCCAGCCTAAAGGTGGTGTCAGCCGTCCTCGGCTGACACTGGCAGTGGTGTCAGCCGTCCTCGGCTGACACT
>CAZCRQ010000090.1:0-4637 GCA_964501095.1 uncultured bacterium
AGGTGCCACCCTCCGGGAAAATGACATATGTTTATCCAAATATCTCCCGGACGACAGCGCGTCCGGGCTACCTGGCTCCCGGACGACGGCGCGTCCGGGCTACCTGGCTCCCGGACGACGGCGCGTCCGGACTACCTATCTCCCGGACGACGGCGCGTCCGGGCTACCTGGCTTTCGCCCTTTCACCTTTCACTTTTATCGATTGAGACTTTCCTATGCTCCTCCCGGTTCTTCGCCCATGCCCCCTCCCGGTTCGCCTTCTTTCTCTTCAACCTTGAATTCATCAGCATCCTTAATCAATTGATTCATAATCGCTTGATAACAACGGAAAACCCAAGGTTTATCATGGTAGAGGAAGAAATAGCGTTCCTTCTGGGTTGGATCGGTATAGAACTTGATGAGGCGACTATCGCCTGACGACAATTCAACCGTCATGGTATGAAGCGGTTTATCCCAGTTGATATGCGCATATTCGGTGGAATCCGGGAATTCGGCGGTTCTTATTCTGCTGATGGCGCCAAGGTAACTTTTCACTTTCTTCTCATCGGCAAGGAATCCTTCGCCCTTCTTGCCCTTGATCCGCCAACCTTCCGCCTCTTTGCTCAATGTCGCTTTATCAGTAGTGACTTTGATAATGTCATCCTCTGAGACATCGCCGATTTTTTTCTCGCGCCAGTTATCGATCTTACGGTTGAGCGAGGAAGCATAGGAGCCACGGATCAGATAGACCGTGTCATTCCCTTGCTTACGAGCATAAGATTGGCGGTATCCGGAAGCGACTTTTCCAATCACTACTTCATCGATTTTATCGCCTTGCTTGATCTTTACAACAGCTCCCTTCTCTTCATCGACTTCAAACTCCTTCCAACGATCGGGCTTGGAAGTGACTTCGGATTCGATTTGCAATTCGGTCAACTTCCCCAGCAAGGATTTAGTGAAACTGCTGGTCGCTGGATATTCTAAGGGAGAAGTAAGATTCCATCCATTTGCGCCGCGGGCGATAGTATAAGTCTCTCCATTTCGTGTGATGGTTATTTCATCGATCTTGGAGCTGTCCACTTGTGCCAACCAGCGCACTTCCGCTTTAGGAACAGTACCCTTCTTGACACCGAGGAAAACAATCACCAATACTACGACGATGACCAATAAATAAATGAGATGTTTTTGTTTCATTAGAAAATCTCCCGTGTTCGACTATTCTTGCGAACCTGCCAATAGACCAATCCAAGAAAAACCACCAGGACCGGAGGGAGGAACCAGTTCACATATTTCCAAACCTGTTTCTGACTGTCGGAAATATCTTTCAACGGGCGCATTTTCACCTCTCGTGTCCGCAGGGTAATCAGACCCGTGTCATTCACCAGCCAATCGACCGTATTAAGGAGGAGGTAGTAATTAGCGGGATTAGTCAGGAAATCATCCCGGAAGAGTCGTCCATCGCCAAGAACTACCATTCGTGTGTTCTCTGGGGATTGAAGCATGAGATCACTTTTATTCATCACCGGTTTGTTCTCATCATTCACGGGGATATCACGATCGGTAAAATAACTTTTGAAAGACCCTTCCAAGGCAGCAGCAAGTGGGACTCGTCTATCCTTAAATTCCACCGGATTCCACTTGCGAGTCGCATTGATGTTATACCGTCCGGTTTCGATCAAAGACTTGTCACTTGAATAGAGTAAAGGAGTGATCATAATCCCTTTTTGACCGGCAAGACTGGTATCGATGGAGGAGGGGAAGAAGATGCTGATCACCTCAAGATTGGAACTCACCACGTTCTGTTTGCTGAAAGCGTGGATTGTCGGAAAGAACGGGTAATTGATGGAATTTGTCATGTTGAAGATGCCGACACGCTGCTGAATGTTGACCATCCCGCACTGCACATCCGCGACGATGTTATCGTTCACCCTGAATCCGTAGTTTTCTGTCCAGCTATCGATCATCAACCGCTTTGCCGTAGCGGTTGCCTGTTGCAAATCAGCGGTTACCTTACTGAAAAACCAGCCGACTCCACCGCCTCTCATGATGTACTGATCGATCTTAAGCTTTTCCGCATCGGGAATTTCTGACCCCAAGTCATTGATAATTAACGCATTCACATCATCGGGAATACGTTCTTCAGCCGTCAGGTCGATGGTCGTAACCTGGTAGTTAGCTTGCAGCGAGGGGAGGGTCTGTTTCATGTCCTCAAAGGGGTCGGCTTCTCCATGTCCTTGAAGGAATCCAACTTTCATCGTCTGTTGAGAAGTGATCCGTTTGATCAGAGAGGTAATGTTGTATTCCAAGCCCAAAGTGCTCTGAATGACCGGCAAGGTCTCCTGCTCCCCACCATGAAGTACCACCAATCCCAGATAGATCTTCTTCAGTTCGCGTTTGTCTTTGCTCCAGATGTCCACCTGGAATGGCGGGATGCGATAATTCTGAGCTTCCTTTTCCAACTCCTCGTCGGTTCCCGGATTAACAAACTCATATCTCAAATGACCTTTTCCATAAGAGCGATAATCGGAAAGGAGATCATTGAGGAAACGTTTAACGTCGTTCAACTGAGGAGGGAGATCCACGCTGGCGAAGACTTTCACCGTCATGGGTTCCTCAAGATTGGAGACCACCTCTTTAGAGGCTTTGGATAAGGAATAGATTTTACCTTCGGTCAGGTCAAGACGATCGAACCGGGTATTCGCAATCAGGTTGATTAAAACCAGGATGACGATCACCAGTATCAGTCCGATCGAGGAATAGATGCTTTTTATTTTCATGCCTAAGCCTCACAGGAATTTACGTTGAGCGATTGCACGTGACGCCAACATCAAGGTAAGTACAATCACACTCAGGTAATAGATTACATCACGGCTGTCAATTACCCCGCGCGCGATATTCTGGAAATGATAGGTCGTACTCAGGTATTGGATGAAATCAGCCACCGGTGGGGGAATGATCATGGCGGAGAAGACCAGAATCGCCAGGACGCCGGAGATGAGGAAACTGAGAATGAAGGCGACAATCTGGTTTTCCGAGAGGGAGCTGCCCATGATGCCGATCGCCATATATGCTCCGCCACAGAGGAGCAAACCGAAGTATCCGGCGATAATGGGTCCAATTTCAGCGTTCCCCAACAATAAAATGGTGATGGCATAGACCAGGGTGAAGGCTAAGCCTTCGGCGAACAAGGTGAATCCGGCGAGGAATTTGCCGAAGATCAAGTCAAATTCATTCACCGGCATTGTCACCAATAATTCCATAGTACCGCTTTTTCGTTCTTCCGAGATCAGTCTCATGCTGATTGCCGGGGCGAAAATAACCAGCAAAAAGGGAAGAATATCGAAGATGCTGCGCAGATGCGCCAGGTTTTCTTTGAAGATATTCAAGGAGAAAAACCAACCGGTAATGATGAGAAAAACACAGAGGACAATGTACGCCATCGGGCTGGCGAAATAGCTTTTCATCTCCTTACGGTACACAGCTTTGACAGTGGCAAGGTTCATGCGGCGTGCTCCTTCACCAAGGCTGGATCAACCTGGGTGAGTTGATGGAAAATGTTTTCCAGACTTTGAATGCGACGGCTCATTTCGTAGAGCGTCCAGCCTTTGTCTACGCAGAGTCGATAGATTCCTGGGCGGGGATCCGAGCCCTTGGAAACCACTAGGCGAATGTGACGGATGTTCGGTTCTGGCTCTTTCATCTGCTCCGCCTTTTCGATCCCTGGGATGGAACGGTAGGCGCTCAATACATCTGTTCCCTCTCCCTGAACATAGAGGTCAATAACCGGTTGCCCCTCAAATTGATGCTGCAACTGATCCGGTGTGCCATCCGCCACCAGTTTCCCGCGATGGATAATAATTACACGATTGCAGGTTGCCTGAACTTCAGGGAGGATGTGGGTTGATAGAATCAAGGTCTTTTCTTTGCCCAGCCTTCTGATCAGCTCGCGAATCTCGATAATCTGGTTGGGATCCAAACCGATGGTGGGTTCATCGAGAATCAACACTTTCGGATCGTGAAGCATCGCCTGAGCGAGTCCGACTCGTTGACGTAATCCTTTCGACAACTCGCCAATCACCGATCCTACCCGATCTATTATGCCGGTCAACTCGCACATCTCCTTGATCCGTTTTCTTCTCCGATCCTGTGGGATTTGACGAATATCCGCGATCAGGGAGAGATATTCATACACGGTAAGATCGTGATACAACGGATTGGATTCCGGCAGATAACCGATCCTTTTTCGTGTCTCGAGGCTGTTTTCCACAACATCCAGACCTTCGATGGTGACAGTACCGGCAGTTGGAGGGTAGTAACTGGTGATGACTTTCATCGAGGTGGTCTTCCCAGCGCCGTTGGGTCCCAGGAATCCTACTATTTCCCCTTTTGACACGGAGAACGAGATCCCATCCACCGCTGGAAGACGACCATAGTACTTCCGCAAATCTTTAATCTCGATCATGCCTGATTTCCCTTAGATGACTATAGTCGTTATAATTAGATGAATTTTTAGCTGTTAAAACGAGCAAAGAGAAGAAGAGTTCCAATTACTTTCCTCGGTCTCCGAGAGATGGTTAGTGGTATTTCTCGGAAACTGCGCAAAAGATATAAACCAGCGAAGTAGCAATCAAGACAAGAGTGGAATTCTCGGGTTAGTG
>CAZCRQ010000090.1:4737-10482 GCA_964501095.1 uncultured bacterium
AGTGGAATTCTCGGGTTAGTGAAATTCTCGGATTATCAGAGTGAATCTGGAGAAAATCGACTCATTGTCGGTTATATTAGAAGTTAGGTAGCCCGGAGGTGCCACCCTCCGGGAATAAACTAGGTAGCCCGGAGGTGCCACCCTCCGGGAATAAACTAGGTAGCGTAAGCCTCCGTACTTGCGATTCGAATCATTCCTCGGCTGACACTCAAGCTTGTTTTTCCGTCAGCCGGGGACGGCTGACAGCACTTTTAATGGGCGGGACGCCCATGCTACATATAGACTACTATGATTCAGCCCGTAATGACGACCATCGACCGAATGGATTTACTATGCGACGCCTGGGAATTCTGACCATCTTCGTTTTGAATATGTTTTTTTCTTCCCCGCATCATTCATTTGGGACTGAGCGACTTGGCGCTTCCCTGCAAAACCATCTTGCTCATTTAAAATCTGATGAATTTGTCCCCATTCTGATAATAATGCAAGAGAGACCCGATTACGACCGGTTGCGTCAATTGGTTCGCGATTTACCACGGGATGATCGTGCGGGAGTTGTCTGGCGTGAATTACTGGAATTAGCGAATCGTTCGCAGGCGGAGATCCGCAGTTTCCTTGAGAATGAGCAGGAACAGAATCAGGCGCGGAATATCAAATCGCTGCGTCTATGTAATGGAATTGCTGTTGAAGCCGTTCATAAAGTGATCGATCAATTGGCGCAACGCCGGGATGTTCAGCAGGTTCTCCTCAATCAGGTCAGAAAATTTCCCGATGAGGAGCCAGTTGATTACTGCCGGGAGCTGGATTCCATTGAATGGAATGTCCGTTTGGTTCAGGCGGATTCTGCCTGGGCGGACGGGTATTATGGTCAGGGTGTCCTGGTCGCGATTATCGACACCGGTGTGGACTACCTGGATGAAGATCTCGCCGGTCATCTTTGGGATGGCGGTGAACAGTATCCTTTCCACGGCTATGATTTTCACAACAATGACTTCGATCCGATGGATACGGATGGTCATGGGACAAATTGCGCTTTGATAGCGACTGGTGATGGGACTGGGGGCGATACAACCGGCGTGGCTCCCCGGGCGACGGTCATGATTTTAAAAGTGCGCGAGGATCTTTATGAAGGGGTGGTGACCAACACCTGGTTGGCGCAGGATTTCGTGATTGAGCATGGAGTCGATGTCACCCAGATGTCCCTCGGCTGGGGGCAGCCGGCGCAAGAAGATTTTCCCCTCTGGCGGAACAATTATGATATTTTAAATATCGCTGGGATAGTCAACTGCAAATCGGCGGGCAATAACCGCGGGGCACTCTTTCCTCCCGATGCCATTTCTGTCCCCGGCGGCGTCCCTTCGCCCTGGAGGAATCCCGATGAAGTCGAGGATGGCACGCGAAGCGGATTGATTACGGTCGGAGCCACTTATGAAAACGAGGTAATATCTTCCCTCTCCAGCCCCGGACCTGTAACCTGGATGAATATCGCACCCTACTTCGACTATCCTCTCGATACGTTGACTCACGCTCAGGTGGGACTGTTCAAACCCGATCTTACAGCACCCAGCTCGGGAGCGACTTCCTGGGCATCACCGGTCGTCGCCGGCTCGGTTGCCTTGATGCTGAGTAAAAATCACGACCTGCTGCCAGTCCAAATTGATTCCATTCTCCAGACAACCGCCCTCGATCTCGGTCCTGAAGGCAAGGACAATGATTACGGAGCGGGACGAGTGCGCGCCTGGGAGGCAGTAAGGTCAATCCCTACAGAAACAGGATGGATCGAAGGGCATTTGAGGAATCAACAAACCGGCATGGGGATAAGCGGGATGGTTGTGACCATCTTGGAACGGCGGCGACGGCAGGCGGTGAGTGATCAGGATGGCTGCTTCTCTATCCAGGTGCAAACTGGAATCTATTCATTGAATTGTGTTTTCCCGCACTTGCCCGCTTATCAGATTGCTCGGATGGAGGGGATTCAGGTAAATGCCAATGAACCAACTGCCATAGAATGGGAGATGGAACTTGGTCAATTCCATACCGACCAAGATTCTCTGAATTTCTTCATCGATGATCCTTATGATGTTTCCGAGCAGACAATTTTCATCTCGAATAACGGTTTGGCGCCTTTATATGTTCTGCTCGACGACACCTGCAATGAAGCGGACTTTCCTGTCAGCGCCGTTGTTTTGGAGCCTCATTCATTGACTATCCCCCCTGAATCTGAGATGCCGATTCGCGTGCTGGTCAATCCAGACAGTCTGTTCAATTCAGAATATACCGGTTTGGTAACTATATTACATTCCGCCTATGTTGATACAGTGTATATCCCATATCGCATCATTTTTGCTCCGGGAATTCGCGATATTGCCCTGCCTCTGCAAGCCAATTACTTTGAATTGATCTCCACCTATATTGAACCGGAAAATCTCAATGTAGAATATCTATTCCGAGATGTTAACCAACTGGTCATCGTGGAACAGGATGATGGGCGAACGTTTATCCCGCCCTGGTTCAATCGTATTGGCTTTCTAAACGCGACTAAAGCGTATCGGTTTTATTGCCTTGAGGCGTCGCAGGTTTCTTTCGCTGGACGCCTGATCGCCCCAGATACCGACTACACATTGGAGGGCGGACGGTGGAACTGGATGGGTTATCCTCTATATTACCCGCTCTCGGCTGTAACCGCATTGGCGGAAATTGACGGGCATCTTGTTGTCTTGATAACGGATGATGGTCGGCTCTGGCTTCCCTTATATTACATCAATACTATCGGGCTGATGTATCCTGGCGAAGGATATTATATCTTTGTCGATGAAACACTGACGTTCCATTACAATGTAACTCCGTTATTAAATTACGAAGAGGATGCGGAAATTCGTGATATCCCGGTAATTGATGCTGCTCCGATTCCGACAGGCAAACCTTATGTTATTATTATACAATGTACCCCTGAGCTTCTTGATCTTGAGCCCAAGAGTGCAGAAATTTGCAGTCGAAACTCTGTAGTTGGAAAGGGAATCATGTTTCCGGATCGTCCTTATACACCGGTGATCGCCTGGGAGGGATCGACGGACTTTTCCCTGCCGGGATTTCAAAGAGGGCAGGAGTATTCCCTCATTATACGTGATTTTCAGGATGATCCAATTCCAACTGTTGTTTTAGATGGCGATACTCGTTTTTCCGATGAACCTTTTGCCGAGATACTTATGGATTCGGATCCGGCGATTTATCCCCATCAGTTTAAAGTAGCATCGCCATATCCCAATCCATTCAACACTTCGGTTTCTCTCCCTTTCGCATTGCCGTTGCCAGGGAAAGTAGAAATAACCATATTCAACATATTAGGACGTCGAGCTTTTCACCGGACAGTAGAGTACAGTTGCGGCAACCATGTATTCACAATAGCGAGCGAAAAAATTGCCTCCGGTCTGGGAAGCGGGCTTTATTTTATTCAAATGCGATATAATGGCGAGGTTCAAGTCAGGAAGGCTTTGCTGTTGAGGTGAAAGATGATTGCGCTTAGTCTTGCAGAATCATGGGCGAATGTTCCCGCTTTTGAGAAGATGTTCTGGTATGTAGCTCTGCCATTTACCATCTTCGGTCTCTTGTCGGTGATAATTACGATTTTCGGATTCAGCCATTCCGACAGTGATGTTTCCACCGGCGCCGGTGATTTTCACACGGATGTGCCTGGATTCGATTCTTCCGTCTCTGTCATGGACTTTTTCTCAGTGAAAAACATGATCATGTTTTTCGCCATATTTGGTTGGGTTGGCATAGTTCTCGCCCATGGTGGATTTCCGAAATTCTTGACGGTAATCGTCGCGATGGTCTTCGGGGCGGCAGCCGCCATCGCTTTTCTCTTTCTCTTTAGATTTATCTCACGACTTAGTGAAAGTGGAACGGTCACCTCGCTGGAGAGTCTGGTCGGGGAGTTGGGTAATGTTTCACTCTCGGTCCCGGCAAATAGAAAAGGGAAGGGGAAGGTGCAAATTCTCTTGCACAGCGCCCTGCGCGAGCTAGACGCCGTGACCGATGGCGAGAGATTGGAATCCGGTGAAGAGGTAAGGGCGGTCGATACGATTGGTGATGATACTTTGGTTGTGATGAAGGCATTTACAGAAGCCTGGGAAAAATAGAGAGGCAATAATGACAGAATTAGCAGCAATTGTAGTGATCGCAATCCTGGTGTTCGGTCTGATGATTGCGACCTTGGCGCGGATACGACGGTGTCCGAGCGATAGGATCCTGGTTGTTTATGGTAAAGTAGGGCGTGGTGGGGATGGTCAATTGCGTTCAGCGAAATGTATTCATGGCGGCACATCATTTATTTGGCCCCTGATCCAGGATTACCAATATCTGAATCTGACACCGCTGCAAATCAACATAAACCTGCGCGGCGCCTTGAGCAAGCAAAATATCCGGGTCGATATTCCTTCGGTGTTCACTGTCGGAATCTCCACCGATCTCGGGGTGATGACCAACGCGGCGGAAAGGCTGCTGGGTCTGTCTCACAGCAATATCGAGAAGCTGGCGGAAGAGATTATTCTCGGGCAGTTGCGTATCGTGATTGCAACCATGACCATCGAGGAGATCAATGTCGACCGTGATAAATTCCTCCACAATGTCTCGGAGAATGTTGAAGGTGAGTTGAAGAAAATCGGTCTGAAACTGATCAACGTCAACATCACCGACATCAAGGACGAGAGTGGCTACATTGCCGCTCTTGGTCAGGAAGCGGCGGCTCATGCGATCAATGAAGCGAAGATCAAGGTGGCGGAGAAGGAACGCGATGGCGAGGTGGGTCGCGCTAACGCTGAACGGGATCGTCGAATAAATGTAGCGTCGGCGAATGCGACTGCGGTTAAAGGTGAGAACGAAGCCAAGGTGGCTGAGGAAAGGAGCCATGCCGACCGTCGTGAACAGATAGCGGAAGCGGAACGTCGGGCGGTGGCGGCGGAGCGGACGAAATTGGCGGCGGCGCAACGTGAATCATATCTTGCTGAACGTGAGGCGGAATTAGCACGCGCGGAAAAAGATCGGGCGAAGCTCATGGCGGAACAGGTGGTGCCGGCTGAGATTGGGAAGAGCAAAGTCGAAATCGCGGCGGAAGCGGAAGCCGAGAAACGTCGCCGCGAAGCAAAAGGCGAAGCCGATGCCATCTATGCCAAGATGGAAGCCCAGGCGCGCGGCGCTTATGAAATCCTGGCGAAAACCGCCCTCGGATTACAGCAAACCGTTCAAGCTGCCGGAGGAGACCCCGACCGTGCTGTGCAGCTTTTAATCGCCGATAAAATTAAAGACCTGACCGCCATTGTCGGTGATACGGTGAAGAACATTGACCTGAGCAACGTCGTCGTCTGGGATTCCGGAAGCGGTAAAGACGGTTTCTCCAGCACGGCGAATTTCATCAAGGGAATGTGGAGCGCCTTCCCCGGTTTGCAACAAGTGCTTGGATTAGTTGGACTGGGTTTGCCGGACTGGGTGGTACGGGCGAAACAACAAGCTGATCTGACGGGAACTGCAGACCAGATGAAGTCTGATACGGAAGGCGAGAAAAAAGAATGATTTCTCGCTCCTGCCCTCAGCTGCTGTCTTTTCCTCACAAGTCTTGGAAGCTGTACCGGCAAAAGGATTGCAATTAGATTGCGATTGGTTTAGGACTGAAAGAAAGCTGAAGCTCTTCCCAAGTGGGGTGCCCTGGACTACTTGTTGTCCAGGAGAAAAAGAGAGCTATTTCCAATA
>CAZCRQ010000091.1:0-2218 GCA_964501095.1 uncultured bacterium
CCCGTGTCATGGGCGAGACGCCCATGCTACTAATGGAAACTTCTTCGTAGCACGGGCGTCCCGCCCGTGTCATGGGCGAGACACCCATGCTACTTATGACAGCGTCATATACAGTATTGTGGCGTTATTCCGGTTTGACAGACAAACGATCTGCCCGCTTTAGCGGGCTGGCATGTAGCACCCGCCTTCAGGCGGGGTGGTAAAGATAAACTATTGTAAAAGCGCGCTTTAGCGTGACTTCTCGAAATATTGTTTTACAAAGGATGAAGTGAATTATGGAACTTGCTGAACTAAATACGTTGAAAATCGCTGAATTGAACAAGATGGCAAAGGCGGTTGGAGTCGAGGGGTATAGCGGTTTTCCACGTAAAGAGCTGATTTTTAAGATATTGGAACGCCAAGCGCAGAAGGAGGGATTACTCTTTGCCTCTGGGGTGTTGGAAATCCTGCCGGACGGTTACGGTTTTTTACGCAGTGTAGCCTCTAATTATCTCCCAGGACCTGATGACATCTATGTTTCCCCTTCTCAGATAAAGCGTTTCGGGCTGAGAAAAGGTCATATTGTCTCGGGGCAAATTCGACCGCCGAAAGAGAACGAACGATTCTTCGCTTTGCTCAAAGTGGAAGCGGTTAATTTTGACAGTCCGGAGAAGGTTCGTGATTCCATCTTATTCGAAAATTTAATCCCCCTCCATCCCGATAAACGTATTAACCTTGAGTATGCGCCTAACGATCACTCCACCCGCATCATGGATCTGTTCGATCCGATTGGGAAGGGGCAGCGTGGATTGATTGTCGCTCCGCCACGCACCGGAAAAACTGTCCTGCTGCAAAAAATCGCTCATGCCATTGAAAAAAATCATCCCGAGATCTTCCTCATCGTGCTGCTCATCGACGAGCGTCCGGAGGAAGTCACCGATTTCCAGCGCAGCATCAAGAGTGAAGTGGTCTCTTCAACATTTGATGAGAAACCCGAGCGTCATATTCAGGTCAGCAGCATGGTGATTGAAAAAGCCAAACGCTTGGTGGAATATGGCAAGGATGTGGTGATTCTGCTCGATTCGATCACCCGTCTCGCCCGCGCGCATAATTCCGTCGCTCCGCATTCAGGACGCATCTTGTCCGGCGGTGTCGATGCTACCGCGCTCTATGAACCGAAAAAGTTTTTCGGCGCCGCTCGTAATATCGAATTAGGAGGAAGCCTCTCGATCATCGCCACCGCTTTGGTCGAGACCGGAAGTCGAATGGATGATGTGATTTTTGAGGAATTTAAAGGCACCGGAAACATGGAGCTGGTACTCGAACGGCGACTTGCGGACGCCCGCATCTATCCCGCTATCGACATCAACCGCAGCGGGACTCGTAAAGAAGAAAGAATCCTGGATGAACATGTGCTCAACCGTGTCTATATTCTACGTAATATGCTTAGCGACTACAATCCGATGGAAACTATGAAGTTCATCCTCGATAAGATTAAAAAAACCGAGAGCAACGAGGAATTCCTGATGAGTATGTCTAAGGGAATGAATGATCATCGGGTGTGATAAATGATGATTCGATCTGATTCTTAAAGGAGAGGTGACCGAGAGGCCGAAGGTGCACGCTTGGAAAGCGTGTGTACGTTTCCGCGTACCGTGGGTTCGAATCCCACTCTCTCCGCAACACCCTACATCACGCCCTTATAATAAATTTAAGCAGTTGTAGTTGCAGATTGAATAAATTGCTCAGAAATATTTCAACCACATAATCACACCCATCAAAAACTATTCACAGACGCTCCCGGAGTTGTAAAGCGGGGGCGTTTTTTGCCAGTGATTCTTGTCGGATAATCCTTCTCGCTCTATTTCTATATCGACTTGCTTGATGGGAAATTGGTTTCTATATTGCAAATCCTTAAATGGCGGGATAGCTCAGTTGGCAGAGCAGGGGAATCATAATCCTCATGTCGGGGGTTCAAGTCCCTCTCCCGCTACAGGTGATAAAGAAAACCGGCGGTTTTAACAGTATCGCCGGTTTTCTGCCATTATGGCAAATTTCGTGCATATTCTGCATACCCCGCTTCCTATAATAATGAAGCTATGTAGGTCGGGGTTGCCGAACCCGACAATTCTACTTTGCTCCTTTGCTTCTTCGCGGTGAAGAGTTGTGTAGGTCGGGATCGCTGAACCCGACAATTCTACTTTGCTCCTTTGCTTCTTCGCGGTGAAGAGTTGTGTAG
>CAZCRQ010000091.1:2318-10449 GCA_964501095.1 uncultured bacterium
GTCGAGACGACCGTACCACGGTGAAACACGGTCGGGACGACCCTGCTACGGTGAATAATTCCCCTGCGCCGCAGAAGATCGGCATACCCTACCTGGTACTGATAACGCTTTCGGATACGCTACTGGCGCGGGGCGCAAGTATCATCGAGTTGTTTGATAATGAGCTGCTGGTCGGAAAAGCGGAGGTTGCGTCTGATAATGAATTTACCCCAGTCATCGCCTGGGGAGGATCTGAGGAGTACAAGATTGCTGGATTTACAAAAGGGCATCCAATCATGGTGCATGTCCTCGCTTCCGATGGTTCGCTATTGGCAGCCAAAATCGATGGAAAATTTGGCGAGGGGGCATTCGCGGAAATCAACCTGAATAAGTCATCGAGTGCAGCTCCGACCGAATTTGTCGTAGGTGCAGTTTATCCGAATCCCTGTAATCCGATAATAACTGTGCCTTTTTCCTTATCAGTTTGAGTTCGACACCTCAGACCTCAGACAGGAACTTGTCAGTAGTATGTATTTCCTGCGATTCCAGTTTGAAGACCAGGTTCACACTCAGAAGGTATGCTGCTCAGGTGAAAACATACAGGATGAGGATGATGATAAAGATAGACATAATAGGTTCTAAATTGTTTATAAATCAAGCTCATTTTCATACAGCCGGTTCTTCACTGTCTATTATAGGGGATAATACTATATCACACCCAAGGCACAAAGACGCAAAAATATCTAGCCTCCAAAGCTCCAATTTTTCACTTTACCTATTCATTTTTACTCTGATCAATCGAAGGGGATGATTGACGGGGCGCGACCTTCCAAAGTATCCATTGGTGGTGCCAGTTCGCCAGCGAAATGCAATCCATAAGTGGAAACATGGTCTGGAACTCGTGGATAATAAGAAAAGCGGAATTGAGCGGTACTGAACACCAGTTTCTCATTGCGGATTCTTAGTCCCACCCCAAGTCCACTGAACGCCTGATCAGCCGATAAAAAATGAAGAGAATCTTCGATAAATCCCAAGTCTATGAAGACAAAGGGAGCAAACTTGAAACTGTACAAATCCCAGGGTATAAATGACACAGTTTCGAAATTCGCCCAGAAACGTTGAGTTCCGGTGATTCTGTTTACTGGAAATCCACGGATTCCGTGCAGATCATCCAAAGAGAGTCGCTCCTCCTCATATCGGTTGAAACCCAAAGTGTAATTTATCCGGGCGAAGCTGCGAAAATGGCAGTGTCCGAGAGAATATAACTCGGTGAAATAACGATTGCCGAGTATTACAATTCCCTGGGTTTTAATGCCATTTTTGAAGAAACATCCGGTACGAACATTCCACTGATAATATCCGGCCTGTTTCAAATATCTGCCGCGATACATTTGCAATCCTAGATATATTTTGTCTTGAAATTCTCCAAATTCATAACCACTGTTGATGTCGAAAAAATAACCCTCCGGAATATCCTCAGTACGTCCGAATCCATAAATCAGGCTTCCTTCATAGAAGGTACGGGAGGAGATGGAGAATCCGCCGAGGATTTGAGTTCGAGAGTGGTAGGATCGATTCAAGGTGGCATTCACTTCTGGACGGATTGTATATTGTATTTTACTAATGCGCCCGGAAAGGATAAATTTAGTCCGTTCTCTAGAGGTGCATTTGCTCAGTGAAACTGGGAAGGCGCGTCCGATCCAGGCATCTTGCAATTCAAATTTATCAAAAATAAGACGGGAAGGATATTCTTCAAGAACAAAGTGAGTCGTGGAATTGAGTTCCATCCCTCCAGCGTAATAGAGATGCTGCACCAGGAAGGGACGAGTCAGCGTTAGTCTACGAATCTCAAATTCACCATTGATTAAATAGTTGATATTTCCGCTGATAAATGTACTTAATATGTTAATAATATTATAGTTATATTCGTGCGCCATGGCTTTTTTATCATGGATGTCAACTACAACATTTCCGCTAATCTCATGACCATATCCGAAAAAATTCTTATCATAGAGCATGGTCTCCACAACATGGGGCTCCTTAAAAAATCCCTTTGTTCCAATCGACCAGACATCTTTGACCACGATCAACACATCCACTGATTCCGGTGAAATCTCCGAGGGAATGATATGGATTCGTGCATCTTCGAGGTAGGGCAGCCGACGTAATAGGCGTTCATTGTCCGCAAAATCAATCGGTACAACTGGTTCACCGGATTTTAGATAAACGTTGCTTAAAATTGTCTGATCGGTGGATTGAATGTGTAGACTATTGGCAAGTTGATGCAGTTTGGATTTACTCTCCAGCAACATATCATCCACTGAGTTATCGAAAACATTCAACTTGACTAATATAATGTCACGAATGATTTTCCCTTCAAATTCCCGGTATTCCTCTTCGCTTCGTTCAACCAATGCCGCATCCGGTTTAGGACGCTTGATTACCAGGTATTTGAGTTCATTGACAATACTTCTCGGCTTTGTTTTAACTTTTAGGGAATCAAAGATGACATCTAAATCTGCAGAAAGCTGGCTATCAAGAGAAGTCAAGTGAGAATCTTCGACATAATGATTGTCCGCATCTCCGAGCTGGAATTTGCGAGAGTATCCTCCGGCTTCTTCCTGTCCGGCTCGGCTCTGTCCCTGGCAAACAGAAGCTTTGAAAGCCATACAGGAAACGGTTATGATGATGGTTGCTGAGACTATTCGGATAATGTGTATCATGGTGCTGATTGATTGGTGTCTCGTTAAACAGGAGGAGTGCTGAAAACTCAGTCCCCATTTAGGAGATTCTTGTCATAATGGCTACAATACCACAATTGGAATATGTTGTCCAGCAGTTGCGGGCAAAGCTGCCTCCGGAATACGAGCTGGTCAGCTTACCCATTCAATATGGAGTGAAACTTCTTCTGATCCAGGCGGATAAACGGGCGGGCGGCAGTCTCTACTTCAGCAAGAAGAAGCGCTGTTTTTCCTTTGTACCCCACGCCAATGGTGATAAGGATATTTCTCAAATCTTGATGGATCATATCAACGCCATGATCGGTCTGAGAACGAATGAGATATACTCGCCGGCGAATAGTGTCATACGTTCGCCTCTACCGATCGATCATGGCTATTCCTGCTGGATGGGAACAGATGAAGCTGGGAAAGGGGATCTGTTCGGACCCCTGGTGATCGCCGGATTTATCTGTGATCGTACAATTTTAGCAGAATTATATGGACTGGGCATACGTGATAGCAAGGAACTATCTCGGCAACAGATTGAAAAATGCGCAATGATTTTGAAGAAAAAGTACCGTGGCAGAAACTTTATTGTAACGATCCACCCAGTAAAATACAATAAGTTATATCCGAATTTTGCGAACAGAGGCGGGATAAATGGGATCCTTGGCTGGGGTCATGCGACCGCGATCAACCATCTGTCAAGAAAAAAGTTCCCCTTGCAAGCTGTAATTATTGACCGTTTCAGCGAAAAGGATCGTCTCCGGCAAACCTTGAGAATCGCTTCGACGATAAAGCTGGATTTACGCGTACGAGCGGAATCAGACCCAGCGGTAGCGGCGGCGGCGATCCTAGCGCGTCACAACTACAATCTTGCCCGTGAGAGGATGCAAGAGACACTGGGCTTCATTCCCCATGCCGGCTGCGGCGTCGAAGCGCTAAACGACCTGCAACAATTGTTCACCACCGCTCCCCAATCACTATCCCACTTTGTTAAAATACACTTTGCCCCGGTAAGAAGATTGATCTTGTATTGAATATAGTAAACAAAGACCGGAGAAACTACATAGAATTGTAAATGGATGGGGTGGCACTGGACTTCAGTCCCGTGTTTCAAAAACATCTTAGGATTAGCGATGTTCGCAGGCGGGGACGCCTACGCTACCATCATGAGGCAGGATGACTATGATTCCCAAAACATAACTCATTGTATTTCAGGAGAATAGCTATCTATCAATGTTTCCTGCACAACAAGTAGTGCAGGGCACCCTAATGAGGTTTTTTCATTCTCGGATAGCCTGCTTCATAGTAATGACATCATTTTCAGGTTCTCCTGGACGACGAAGCGTCCGGAATGACATCATTTTCAGGTTCTCCTGGACGACGGAGCGTCAAAGCTACCTTACTGAAGCAATATGTTCTCAAGCGTGTTGTAATGATTTTCCATCGAAAAGCGCTTAATTACTGTCTCGTATGCCATATTACCCAAAGATGGTAAAAGTTCAGGCTTGGCATGTAAGGTAGAAATTGCTTGACTTAGCGCAATGAAATCTCCAGGCGGGAACAACATCCCATTGACGCCAGTGTCGATGATTTCCAACACGCCCCCATCAGCCGTCCCGATCACCGGCACTCCCAAAGCCATGGCTTCGAGGATGACCAAACCGAACGATTCACGTTTTGTAGCGAGGACTGCAACATCAAACGCCGGCACAACCACTCCTGGCGGATGCTGATAACCAGTAAAAACTACTGAATCTGGAGGGAGCAGCTCAGCCGCAAGGCGTCTCAAGCGAGGAAGCTCCGTATGCTGTCCGATTGTCTCCTCGCCTACCAGCATGATCACCAATTCTGGAATCGTGGATTTCAACGCCGCCGCGGCTCGCAAGAGAATTTCCTGCCCCTTCGCCGGTTCAAGACGTCCGACCATCCCGACGACAAAAGCTTCCTCTGGGATATTCCAACGTTCCCGGATAATCTTTCGCGGGAGCATCTTTTCACGTAAAGCAGCGGCGTCCACGCCATAATAGAGTCGATGCACTTTTTCTGGATCAACTGCGACACTCTGGATTGTTTTTTTGCGGATTCTTTCCGTGATAGTGAGCACCGCAGTCAGACGACTATAGACATAGCGATGGTAGAGATCGTGTTTCCGTCTGCCGGATTCCATCTGCAGGGTCAGCACCCGAATCGGCACACCCGCCAAATCCGCCGCGGGGAGCACTACTCCAAGATCGTGTGTCCGGTGAAGATGAATCGCATGAATTTTTTGTTGTCCGAATACTTTTGCTAACTTAAGGGTCGTCAAGGGCGAGAGATAGTTCCTCGAGCGCAGAGAAACGCACTTGAGTCCATTTTCTGCCAGACATTTTTCCAATGGTGAGCCGAGACGCGCAATTCCCAACACCTCATGCCCGCGCTGAGTCAATCCATAAGCCATATTCGCGCAGTAATGTTCGATCCCGCCCCAGGATGGCGAGAAACACACTTCCGCGATGCACTTTCTATCTGTTTCCCTCAGTTTAGTCATTGGCTCCTTTACATCCTGCGAAAGAAATGATTCATCAACAAGGTAAGTTTTATCGATCTTACAGGAAAGACTATGAGTCTCGCGTAAAAAGCCTTACTTTAAAAGGTGGGCAGTTGGTTTTGTACCTTCGTGTCTTTGAGCCTTAGTGGTGAGATGTTTTTCTATAGAGATTCTCATGGATTATAAGAATTACTTTTCGATGAAATACTTGAGAGTGGCGTTGATATTTTGGATTTCATTGATTTACCTCGAAGCGACTCATGGCGTGGGGAACATCCCCGATCGACCGCAGGCTTACTGGGTCTATTTCGACCGTCGCGACACCAGTGAAACCGCACGTCAACAAGCGATCGACCGTCTCGATGAGAAAGCGGTTCAGCGACGTCTGCGGGCGATGGGGAAGATCCTGGCGCAGAATGACTTCCCCCTCCACCCGGATGATCTGAAGGCGTTACGGGAACGTCACCTCAAAATCCGCACAATCAGCACCTGGCTGGGTGCAGTCTCGGTGGAAATAAATGAAGCGATGATCTGTGAGCTTTCTGCACTTCCTCATGTTCATAAGATCACTTGTGTCAACAAGGGACGTCCCAATCCAGCTCCCAACCCGATCAAGCCTCCTCCCCAGCGTGTTCTTGCCGATTCCGCATCTTATGGCGCCGCCTGGGTGCAGAATAACATGCTTGGAGTCCCGGCGGTGCATGGTATGGGCTATCGAGGCGAGGGGGTGCGAGTTGGTTTTCTTGATGACGGTTACTCTCATCTTCATCTCCATGTCGCCTTGCAGAATCTGAATGTCGTCGGTGTCTGGAATGTGATCGACCAAGATGAGAATCTCGATTTTGGCAATCATGGAACTCGTGTCGTCTCGGTCATGACGGCAGATCATCCCAATCACATGGTTGGCGTCGCTCCGGAGGCGGAAGTTTTACTGGTTCGTACGGAAGACAGCTTTGATGAATACCCCGCGGAGGAGGATTACTGGGTCGCCGGATTGGAATGGGCGGAAGCCGAGGGCGCCGATTTTATCTCCACTAGTTTGGGTTATTATGAGTGGTACGAGTTCGAGGATTTGGACGGCAACACTGCGGTGACGACTATTGCCGGCGACATGGCAGCGGCGCGTGGATTGCTTGTGGTCACTTCCGTGGGAAATCGCTGGAATGCAGGAGTGACCGCTCCGGCAGATGGGGATTCTGTCCTCGCGGTCGGCGCGGTGCACAGCAATGGCGAACGCGCCAATTTCAGCTCGCACGGTCCCACCGTCGATGGACGTATCAAACCGGAAGTCGACGCTATGGGTTGGTTAACCACGGTGATAAACGATACCAGCGTGGATGGCTATTACCAGCGCAGCGGCACCTCTTATGCCTGCCCACTAGTCGCCGGAGCGCTCGCCATTCTCCTTCAAGCGAATCCCGACCTCCTCCCCCTGGACTTGATCCGTATGCTCCAGGAGACCGGCTCCCAGGCGGATGATCCAGACAACCTCCTCGGTTGGGGCGTTGTCAATCTCCACGCCGCTCTCGGGAGAACTCTCGGTTGGGAAACTATGACTATTCCGCTTTTGCCCAATTATTTCGAACTACTCTCCTCGTACTTGACTCCGGAAAATATCATCATCGAGAATGTTTTCGGATATATCGGCGGATTAAGAATTGTTTATCAAAATGACGGTAGGATCTTCATTCCACCAATTATCAATACAATTGGCGAGTATAATATCCTCCAGGGTTATCGGGTGTTTTGCAGCTTCGCCTCCTCATGGACAGTCATTGGTGATCCGATTCCACTGGAGACCGAGTTTAGTTTAAGCGCCAGGCTTTGGAACTGGCTCCCTTATCCCTTCGATCATTCCCTGCCGGTGGAAACAGCGTTGGAAAACATCACCGATCAATTGATAATCGTGATGAATGATGCTGGATTCTTCTGGATCCCCGATGTCGCCAATACTCTGGAAACGATGACACCCGGCGAGGGGTATTATGTCTATGTCAATGAAAATGTAACTTTCCAGTACCAGGATGCGGGGGGAATGTTTTATCAAAGTAATCAGCGGCTCATCGATGATTCTTTTGTTTTGAATGATTTCCCGCGTCCCACCGGACTGCCTTATGCCATCTTGGTCGCCGTCAGCCCTGAATTGCGCTCTCAGGGCGCGACAACAGTCTCTGTTTACGATGGTGGATTGCTGGTGGGCAAATCTGTTTTAGGTGAAAATGGAATCACTCCCTTGACCGCCTGGCAGGGCGCCCCTGATTTCGATCTCCCCGGCTTCACTGCCGGCAACAAGATGAGTTTCCGCGTTGAGTCGACGGATGGCAAGTCAATACCTGTTTTGGCTTCTACCCCTTCATCGGAATTCCCTCGTTTCGGCGCAAATCTCGTTGATGCTTTATCAGAATCGCTCGTTTTTGGAGCGGAACCATATTCTTATGTCACTTTATCTTCACAAACAGGTGTAACTCCGCCTCGTTTCACCGTCGATTCTGCTTATCCGAATCCCTTCAATCCGGTAACTATTATTCCCTTCGCACTTCCTAAACCGGGCAAGATAATTTTTGAACTCTCTAACGTTCTTGGTCAGCAGGCATATCGGCTAGAAAAATTCTATCAGGCAGGTTTTCATGAATATACTGTGGATTTTTCTAAGATTGATCCTGGTTTTACCAGTGGGATTTATTTGTTGACTATCAATTTTGGAAATGATCAAAGAATTCAAAAGATTCTCTTTTTAAAGTAGGATACAGCCTGGATGCTCTGTTGTCCATGCCACCCTTTCTACGCTACCGACGTGAGGGGTAGCGTAAGCCTCCGTGCTTGCGAGAGGGGTGAGGGGTAACGTAAGCCTCCGTGCTTGCGATTCATGATTGTGGTTTCTCGATGGGTGCCCTGCACT
>CAZCRQ010000092.1:0-10435 GCA_964501095.1 uncultured bacterium
GTCTTTGAAAACAAACTAAAAGTTGAACTCTAAACTGCAACCTGAAGGTTGAACTCTAAACCGCGGATTTGCTCGTTCAAAGGTAAAAGGTTATATTTCCAAGCGTTCAGCAGGTAAAAATGAATAAAACAATTAAATTATTATCCGGCAAGCTGATTTTAGCTAATTTGGATGCTCGCGCCTTGCTTCTCGGAGGACTCGTGTTAATCCTGGCGAATATGGTGCTTCCCTGGGGTGCAGGATTCTGGACTGCGGCGGGGATGACTTTAATACTACTACTTTTCGTTCCATCTCAGCTTAAACGTATTTTTGCTCCCATTTGGGGATTCGGTTGGATGTTTCTTATCACCCTTCTGATTCAGGGATTTAACACCCCCGGGCATCTTATTTGGGAAATGCCCGGGATTCATTGGGTTCTCAGTCGGGAAGGATTATTACACGGGGTATTACTTTCTGGGCATTTGATTCTGGCTATTTTGGTCGCTGGAGTGCTTGGAGTTTCACTCAGCCCTTTACGAGCACTGCATGCGGTGGAGGAGTTAGCCAGACCGCTTTCAAAGGTTGGAATCTCGTTAAGCGGTTACCTGCTCTCATTCGCCCTTGCCTTTCGTTTTGTTCCGACCCTTTATGAGGAAGCAGTGACGTTGAAAAAATCGCTTTTAGCCAGGGGCTGGTCTTCCGGCTCCACTTTACCGGGGAAAATAAGGGCGTGGATTCCGTTGGTCGCCCCGCTTCTGTCGTCAGGATTGCGTCGCGCTGACGACCTGGCGCGCACCATGGTCGCCAGGGGATACAATCCTTCGATTCAACGTACCTCGCTCTATCCGTCGAGATGGGGATGGGGTGAGACGTTGGTGATTGGGATTACGCTATCTCCGTATGTAGTTTCAGTCATTGGCGCATTGTAATTATGCGGATTCGTCTGAATTTTTCATATAACGGAAGCGCATTTTCCGGTTGGCAGATTCAGTCGGATGTCAGCACCGTTCAGGCGACACTGGAACAGGTGCTGGCGACTGTTTATGGAGTCGACTCCGTACGGGTGATCGCTTCCGGACGAACAGACCGCGGGGTACATGCCATCGGACAGGTGGTGCATTTCGACGAACCGGTTCCACGGGCTCCGCAAGTTCTTCTACACGCATTGCAAGGTTTATTGCCGGATGTCATTCAGGTCTGGCGATGCAAGATTGAAACCGAGGACTGGCACGCACGATACTCAGCTTACGAGCGGACTTACGGTTATCGTATCCTGCAAAAATCCGATCTTTTCATGAATGGGATTTCCTGGTCGCCCGGGAAAAATTTGGATATGAACAAATTAAATGAATGCAGCGAAATTTTCCGGGGACAGCATGATTTCAGACAGTTTGCGACACAACCCGATCCGGAAGAAAATCCAATTTGCGAAGTGCATAATTTGACTTGGGGAATAAGAAAGAATTGCCTGATTTTCACGATTTCGGCGGATCGTTTTCTCCGACGGATGGTTCGTACAATAGTAAGCACAGTCGTTGAATCAAGCCTGGGTAAAATAAGCCGGGAAGAAATAAGCAGCGCCTTGCAAGGCAAACCGACTCATTTGGGAGCGCCGGTGCCGCCGCAGGGATTGGCGCTGCTTCGTGTGCGATATGAATCAGATGATGATGACGATATTCCTCCACCTTCACCATGGAGTCTGACTGATGAAACTTTTTATTGATACCGCGGATATTATAGAAATTAGAGAAGCAGTAGCACTTGGCATTCTCGATGGAGTCACTACCAACCCTTCTCTGGTAGCGAAAACCGGCAAGCCTTTTCGTCAGGTTCTCGAAGAGATCCTGGCGATTGTCGACGGTCCGGTCTCGGCGGAAGTCATCGCTTTGGATTTTAACGGCATGATGAAGGAGGCGCGGGAACTGGCGCAAATCCATCACAATTTAGTTATCAAAGTACCTTTGACTTTCGATGGATTGAAAGCGACCAAAGCCTTGACGGATGAGGGGATCCCGGTCAATCAGACATTGTGTTTCTCCCCGATGCAGGCGTTACTCTCGGCGAAAGCCGGGGCGAGATACATCAGTCCCTTTATAGGCAGATTGGATGACATCAGCCATGACGGTATGGAATTGGTTCGTCAAATTGTGCAAATATATGATAATTATGGATTTGATACGGAAGTGCTAGTCGCCAGTGTCCGTCATCCGTTGCATTTGGTGGAAGCGGCGATGATCGGTGCGGATGTGGCAACCGTCCCCTTCAAAGTGATCATGCAGTTGCTGAAACATCCCCTGACCGACCGGGGAATTGAAGCATTTCTGAAAGATTGGGAGAAGGTGCCGAAAGAATGATTCGCTTGATTCGATGGTTTGTCGCTGGGGTTCTAATCGGAGCCGGAGCGATCGGTCTGATCTACCTTGGGGCGATTCTCCAGGAGGAAACACATTTACCGGCGCCGGCAGCGGTGCTTGAACCGACAAAAATTTTGCAGGCAGAACAGCGCGAGGCGATCAACGAGGCGATCAGCAAGGATCGACGCAACGCCATCACCCAGGCTATAGAAACGTCGGAACCAGCGGTGGTGGGCATCACGGTGACCAATGTCCGTGAATTTCGCGCCTACAATCCCCTCTTTGAAGACCCATTTTATCGCTATTTCTTCAACATTCCAGGACGGATTTACCGTGAAAAAGTGGAAAACCTCGGTTCCGGATTTATCATCTCACCGGATGGCTATGTGGTGACGAACGAGCATGTTGTCCATGACGCCAGTGAAATCGTGGTCACTACTAGTGCCAGTGAACATTTGGAAGCCAAGAAATATAATGCCGAACTGATCGGGACGAATTTCAACGCTGATCTGGCGCTGCTGAAAATCGAGGGAAAAAATCTCCCTTTCCTGACGATTGGGAAAGATGACGATGCGATTGTGGGGGAATGGGTGATCGCCATCGGCAATCCGTTCGGTTTGTTCGATATCAATAACCAGGCTTCCGTCTCCGTAGGCGTCGTTTCGGCTCTGGGACGGGATTTTGAACGAAACGATGACGGTCGTCTCTATCGCGCCATGATCCAGACCGACGCCGCGATCAATCCGGGAAATTCCGGGGGACCATTGGTTAATGTGAATGGAGAAGTGATCGGTGTTAATACCTTCATCTTCTCGAAAGGCGGCGGCGGATCGGTTGGCGTCGGATTTGCCATTCCCGCGAAGCGGTTGCGTCAAGTTGTTGAAGAACTCAAGGTGCGCAGCGATCTCGATAGAAATGTCTACACCGGCTTGCGAGTCCAGGATATCGATCGACTGATTGCATATAATCTCGGCTATTCCAGCCTTAACGGTGTACTAATCACGGAAGTGGAAGCGAACAGTCCGGCGGAAAAAGCCGGGCTTGAACCGATCGATATTATTTTTGAAATCGAGGGAACGAAAATCCCCGATACCCGATTCATCACCACCTACTTTCAGAATCGCGACCTTAGGGTCGGCGATACGCTGCATGGGAAGATCTTCCGTCAAGGGAAAGAGCAGAAGTTTGAGATGCGTCTGGAGGCGCGAGTCAAATGATTGCCCGCTATACGCGCGAACAGATGGGCGCCTTGTGGACGGATGAATACAAATACTCCTGCTGGCTCAAGGTGGAATTGGCGGTTTGCGACGCTTGGGGGAAACGTGGCGAGATTCCCCTCGCCGATCTGGAGACGATACATAGAAAGGCGCAATTCCAAGTCGAGAGAATCGATGAGATTGAAGCGGTCACCCATCATGACGTAATCGCCTTTCTTACCTGCGTTGCCGAGTCGGTTGGACCAGCGTCGCGTTTCATTCATCTCGGGCTTACTTCTTCCGATGTTCTGGATACCGCGCTGGCGTTGCAAATTCGTGATGCCGGGAAACTGATTCTGTTAGGCTGCGATGGCTTACTTGAGGCATTGAAAAATCGGGCACTTGAGTATAAAACGATTCCGGCGGTTGGACGTACGCATGGAATGCACGCCGAGCCGGTAAGTTTCGGTTTGCGATTCGCCCGGTTTCATGAACAAATGCAACGCAACCGTTCCAGATTTGAATCAGCTCTGCAAGCGGCGTGCGTGGGGAAAATGTCCGGTGCGGTTGGCGGTTATGTACATCTCGATCCTCAAATGGAAGAAGAAATAATGGCTTCCCTGGGTTTAAGTGCAGCGCCGATCTCTTCACAAGTCGTCTCCCGGGATCGTCATGCGGATTTGCTGGCGTCACTCGCTTTGATTGGAGCTGTTTTAGAGAGTATCGCTTTGGAAATACGTCATTTACAGCGAACCGAGGTTGCGGAAGCCAGGGAAGGTTTTTTAAAAGGGCAGAAGGGCTCTTCCGCCATGCCGCATAAACGCAATCCGATCAACGCCGAGAAAATCTGCGGAATGGCAAGGATTTTGCGTGCCAATATGCATGCGGCTTATGAAAATGTAGCTCTCTGGCACGAGCGAGATATTTCGCACTCGTCCGTTGAACGTATTATTTTGCCTGACAGCTTCATTGCTTTGGATTATTTACTGGCGTTGACCACTCGTTTGATCAAGAACCTGGTCATCGACGAAGATCGAATCCGAGTGAACCTCGAATTAACCGGCGGCGCTATTTTCTCTGAAGCGCTGCTCCTGGAATTGATTCGCTTAGGAAAGACTCGGGAAGAAGCTTATGCCATCGTGCAGCGTCTAGCGCATGAGGCGATGGATAAAGGTGATTCCTTCCAGCAAACAGTACTTGCCGACCCTGATCTACTATCCCTGTTGGGAGAAGAACACTTGATGCGTCTCTTCAGTCTCACACATACATTACGGCATGTGGACGCCATTTACCAGAGGCTTGGATTGAACGGACGATAGGCGTTAGGCTTTTGAGATTACGGATTGGGCTTTTTGATTGCGCACTACGGATATCTGGTGTTTTGAACATTTAAAGCCTAAAATCCGGAGCCTGACGCAAAAGGAGATAGAGATATGAATAAAAAGGATCTTTTATATGAGGGTAAAGCTAAAATTCTTTACCTGACCGAGGATGCCAACTTTCTCATCCAGAATTTCAAGGATGATCTCGCCGCCTTCAACGGCACGAAAAAAGGCAGTTTCCCCGGTAAGGGTAAAATATGCAACGCTATTTCCACCTACTTGTTTGAATACCTCGAGAACTACCATGTGCCGACACATTTTGTCCAGCACTTAAGTGATAATGATATGTTGATCAAACGTTTGGAGATGATCCCGATAGAAGTTGTCGTACGCAATATCGCTACCGTCACCCTAGCGAAAACTTACAATATCGAAGAAGGGAAGATCCTGGAATATCCGATTATCGAGTATTTTCTCAAAGATGACAACCTTGGCGATCCAATGATCAACGAACATCACGCTTATGCGATGGGAGTCGCTACGCCGGAGGAGATGAAAATGATCTCCCGGGTTGCCTCGAAAGTGAACGCTATTTTTAAATCCTTTTTCGCTCGTCGTGGATTACTGCTGGTCGATTTTAAACTGGAATTCGGCAAGTATGGACGAGATCTGTTGATTGGCGATGAAATTACACCCGACACCTGCCGAATCTGGGATAAAAAAACTAGTAAAAAAATGGATAAAGATCGTTTCCGTTTCGATATGGGTGGAGTGGATAAAGTTTACCAAGAATTACTTGACCGTATTGTCAGTGCGGTTTGAGATTCTTCACTTCGTTCAGAATGACTTGTTAATGTTTCTTGGTATCTCTTTGTGTTCTTAGTGGATAAATAATGATCGCTCCCGAAGGGTATTCTACAATTGTAGTTTTATTGGTTCTTGTCGTCCTCGCAGCTCTGCTGACCTGGTTTCGTAAAAAAGCTTATACATTTATCATTCTAATAATCACTCTTCTTCTTTTAGGATTGTCTATTTTCTTCTTTCGGGATCCCCAGATTCTTCTACCTCCAAGTGATAAAATCGTCGCCCCTACTCACGGCACAATTATCGAAATCAACCATACTCCCGAAGGGATAACACAGCTTACCATGTTTCTCTCACTTTTCGATCAACATGCCATTCGTGTGCCAGCCAGCGGAACTATTCTGAGTTCCCAGTATTTCCCTGGCAAATACCATCCTGCATATCTTCCAAAAGCGGGCAGAGAGAATGAGCATATCTGTCTGGAGCTGGAAACAGAGTATGGTGTAATCGTGCAGCGTGTTTTGGCAGGAGTAGTTGCCCGTCGGGTTATTTGTTCTTTAAAGCCGGGAGATCGAGTCTTAGCGGGGCAGAGAGTGGGATTCATCCGTTTCGGATCACGCGCCGAGCTGGAACTCCCGTCTGGATTTCAATGTCAGGTTAGAGTTGGAGACCATCTCAAAGGCGGCATCACTCTACTGGGAGAGTTTGTAACGGGGTTCAATAGTGAATAGAATCCCCTCCTTCCTCCCAATGTTACTCACCTTGGGAAATGTGTCATTGGGGTTGATTTCCATCTACCTGGTAATTCACGGGAATTATTCATTGGCGGGCATATTGGTGATTCTCGCGGCGTTACTGGACGGGATGGATGGTTGGGTGGCGCGTAAGCTGGGAGTTGCGGGAAACGCTGGTGCCTGGGCGGATACTATCGCCGACATCTTCTCTTTCGGAATTGCTCCTTCTTTCTTTATCGCTCATGTCGGCGGGCAGAGAAGCTACTTGATCGTTGCCGTGTTTTATTTTGTGGCAATTATCCTGCGCTTAGTGCGTTATCATTTGAAACCGATGCCGCGCGGCGTCTATCTCGGACTTCCCTCACCGAGTACCGCACTAACAATGGTGGCGATTACTGTTTTAGAGACACGAGGGATTCTGCCTGCCGGGACATCTATCTATGGCGGGCTGATATTGGGTTTGCTCGCTGTTTCTCCAATAAAATTCCCAAGCTGGTATAATCCTGTCTTGAGATTTCTACCGCTGCCTGGGATGTATATTTTCTTAGGGATTGCATTGGTGGCAGCCCTCTTCTGGACCATGGAAGTTCTATTGGTAATGCTTATTTTCTATATCATACTGGCTCCATTTCTCTTGCATTATAAGGTAAGATCAAATGACAATACTCGTTGAAATCATGCCCAAGGAAGGCATCTATGATCCTCAAGGCAGAGCTGTCCAGGAAGCGCTTCTACAATTGGGATTTAAACAAGTGAAGAAGGTGAATGTCGGAAAGCTCATTTGTCTCGAGCTGGAGACGCAATCAGAATCGGAAGCGCGCGAGATGGTCGATGCGATGGCAAAAAAACTGCTGGTCAATCCCAATATTGAACAGCATAGAGTGAGGGGTGAGGGGTGAGGGCGATAGGCTACAGCCTGTCAGAATGAAGATGAAGATGAAAGGTGATAAGCTGTGAAATGGGGTGTAGTTGTCTTTCCTGGATCAAACTGCGATCATGACGCGTATGATGTTCTGAAACGTATCCTCAAACAGGAGGTGCGGTTTATCTGGCATAAGGAGCGCGATCTCTCTGGTTTGGATGCCGTAGTTCTGCCGGGTGGATTCTCGTATGGCGACTACTTACGGGCGGGAGCAATCGCACGATTCAGTCCGGTGGTCGAAGAAGTTGTGCATTTCGCTACTCAGGGAAGGATTGTCATCGGTATCTGCAACGGTTTCCAGGTGCTTACGGAAGTTGGCTTGCTCCCCGGTGCCTTGCGCTGGAACAATGACCTCCGTTTCATCTGCGAAGATCGCCGAATGCGCACTGAACATACTAAAAGCCGCTTTACCAACCTCTGTACGAAAAACGAAATCCTGACTATCCCCATTGCGCATAATGAAGGAAACTATTATCTCGATAATGAAGGAATTGAGCGGTTATTCGCCCATCAGCAAGTCTTGTTCCGTTATTGCGCGGTAAATGGTGAAATCACGCCCGACTCCAATCCCAACGGTTCAGTGGCGAATATCGCTGGAATTATGAACCGCCAGGGGAACGTGCTGGGAATGATGCCGCATCCAGAAAGACGTTGCGATCCATTGATTGGAGACATCGATGGGCAGAAGATTTTTCGGAGTGTGATTGAGGGGGGGAGGGGGGGTTAAGGATGAAGGATGAAGGATGAAGGATGAGGGATGAAGCCTGAAGCCTGTAGCCTGAAGCCTGAAGCCTGAAGCCTGTAGCCTAAAAATGAAAAAGCGATCCGAGAATAAAAATCAAGAGATGTCATTTTTTGACCATCTCGAAGAATTACGTTCATCCCTTATACGTGCTCTGATCGGTTTATTCATCGGGATGATAGTCATGTACATATTCGCCCCGACGTTCCAGAAATGGCTGATTGCTCCGTTCATTTCCAAAGAGGGAGCTAAACTGTCGCTGCTCACTCCCACCGAAGGATTTGTTGTCAGACTTAAACTGTCGCTGGTCAGTGGAATATTCGTCACTGCGCCGTGGATATTTTACCAACTCTGGAGATTTGTCAAACCGGGGCTCTTTCTGCATGAACGAAAAATGGTAATGCCGGTGGTCTTCTTCTCAAGTCTCAATTTCCTGCTAGGCGCCGGATTTGCTTATTTGATCCTGCCCTGGACAACCCAATTTTTTCTCAGTTTTGCCACACCACCGGTGGAAAATCTCTGGTCGTTGGGAAAATATCTTGATTTTATTTTAAATATGTTCCTCGCATTCGGTCTGGTTTTCGAACTACCCATCCTGATCTATTTTCTCGCCCGCTTTGGCATTGTCACGCCGCAATTTTTGCGAAAGTACCGTCGCCATGCCATCATCCTGGTTCTGATTGTGGCAGCGGTAATTACTCCACCGGATGTTTTCACCCAGATCATCATCGCTCTGCCGATGATCGCGCTCTATGAGGTCAGCATCGCTTTGGCTGCTGTCGCACGCCGAAAATGGCTGCAAGGTCAAAATGAAGAAGAAGAGAGGCAAACGTATCCAACTGATGATTCACCACTAACGCTGACAGATCCTTCAAGGAGTAGAAAAGATGCCTAGTACAGGTGAAATCACCCTGATTCTTCTCTCGATCTTGATCCTCTTTGGCGGAAAAGGATTACCAAAAATCTCTCGCACGCTTGGACATTGGATGTCCATCTTCCAGCGTTCCATAACCGAGATTCGTCGCGAGATCAATCGGGTTGCACTTGAGGAAGAACTTCACGAAAAGGAAAAAGAGCATAAGTCTACTCCAACTCCGCCTCAGACTGGGGAATACCCAAAACCGTCACAAACACAGGAGAATAAGGAGGAATCCGAGGACGGCTGACAGTGCACTACCTACATTGACAAAGACGGAAAGAACTCGGGAGACCAGATCAGCTCTTTCTATCAATCCAGAAAGTCCCTTTCCTTAGCATGAATCAATATCTACCTTTCATGGTTAACCTTTGAACGTTCGCCACAAGCAGTATCTGATAAATAATTATCCTGAATATGTTTCTGAAGAATTATGGGCGGAGGTTTATCTTAGTGAGTCACTCTATACTTCATAAGCAATATCCACAAGTTTATCTTTTTATCATGTTAGTACTATTGGGTCTGAATGGGTGCGGCGATTCCAATCCGGCAAAACCACCTGGTAAAATCGGGCTCCAAGTGACGGTGACAAGTTACCAGGATGAGCCGATTTCAAACGCTACGGTGTTGTTTCTGGAATCCATGATCATCGATTCCACCGATGACAATGGAATGGTGATTTATGATATCCTGCCGGGAATGATCCATTTCCAAGTGGGAAAAATCGGGTACGAAACAATTCAGGATAGTATGGAAGTCACCGCGCAATCTTATGAAAAAATAGTTCATCTCGACGGCTATCCTGTCATCGACAGTTTGAGAGTCGTTTCCGGTCTGGATGAACGCAATCCCATCCGAGAGCGGCGAGTCTTTAATTATCTCCTGGAAGTTCAGGTTCTGGTCACCGATCCAGATGGTATTCAGGATATTGCAAATGTCAGCTTTCTCGATCCTTTGACCCATGATCAGATCACGCTTACTCCCGACAGAGGCAACTGGTATCGGGGCGCTCTCGATTTTGGAACCGACGGATTAGCTGACCTCACCGCCCGCTTTGACCAACCGATTATTGTAACCGTCACAGATCAACATGGTTTAAACGCTTCTCACACCAATTCTCTGAGTTACTTTTTCCAATATAATGATCTATTCTCTGAACTCTTTCAGATTATTTCCATTCCCGAGACCGATCCCTCCTTCGATTTTTATATCGCCAATGTCTACTACACGCCGATTCGATATCGGATAAGCCTTATTCTAGGTAACGATGCGAACACCGTTCCCTTGGATACCCTTGTTGTTTTCGAGAATGTCCAAGCGGGCGAATGGGTGACTGTTTTCTCGACCTGTACTCTCCAACTCTATGCCAAGTATTGGTGGGTTGTCAACCTTCTCGATCCATCAGGAAGCTGGGTGAGAACAAGACGTGAAGTAGTCGTGTTCAACTGAGTAGCAATGCGCAGAGC
>CAZCRQ010000093.1:0-10418 GCA_964501095.1 uncultured bacterium
GCTGTAGCCAATCCCAGGACTAATGCTAATCCCCTAAAAACAATTGCCCTCATAATTTTTCTCCTTATAAAACAGTAACGACCCAATGTTAATGCTTTCCGGGCAGAGGGCGAAAACGTATTTGGAAACATGCCCCTCCCAGTGTTCCCTCGCACATCTGCACCGATCCGCCGTGCATGGTAATCAGGTAACGTGCGATTCCAAGTCCCAAGCCCGCACCAGGTTGTGACTTGCTGCTGACAAAATCCTTCCAATAGGTCTGCCCCAGGTGTTGGGGAATACCCGGACCGTTGTCTTCCACGATAATTGTGAACATGCCATTATGTTCATTTAAAGAAATATGAATCTCCGGATTTGATTGATCGGCGACCGCTTCACAAGCATTTTTTAAAATCTGATAAAAGGCTAATTCCAGATAAGGTTTTATTCCAATAAAGGTCTCTATAACTGGATCATCGGGGCAGTCGGGATGGACTTCAGGGGGAGATGTCCTCAGCAGAATGTGACGTCCTGAAGCCTTTTGCAAGGCAAGGGAGGATTTCATCACCATTGCGATGTTGACATTATCCGGTTCCGGTTCGATCGTGATCAGGTATTCCCGCCAGTGATCGAGGATTTCGCGTGATTGGGCGATTCCAGATTCCAGTACCTCATCCAACTGCTTCGCCTCATCCTCCGACGATTCCAGCTCCAATTCCATCAAGTCGATATAATTCTGGATTGTAGTAAATGGGGAGTTCAAATCATGCAGCAATCGGGCGGTACCAACGGCAAATCCGGAGCGGAAAAATTGATAGCATTCCTTCTGCTCAAGAATCCATTGCTGGAGAAGGGTTTGGTAGAGACGGTCCAGCGTGTCTTCAAGAAGTACCGACACCTGGTCGATGGAAAAAACATCGCTGGCTCCCAGTCGCCATGCCCGGAGAACCTGGTCATCCTTCAGATTGTCGACAATGAATATGATTTTCGCGGCAGGGAACTCTTGACAAAGATTTTGTATAGATAACCAAATATCATCGGTGAAATTCTCGAAATGCCAGATCTGCCGAGTATCGATGTATCGCAGCGACTCTTTCATCCAATCGTCGCCTGTTCCGATTGAATGGTATGCCCAATCACACTTTTGTTTGGCAAGAATTTCCCTCAGCTTTGGATCAGGCGTAGAGGCTCTGCCTAATACATTTAATCTACATTGAGGATAATTCATGGTTATTCCTGAACCGTTTTATCATATTTATCCTGTACATCCTGTCAGATATTCTATTCGTCACTTGATCGGAGCAACAGGACGTTTGGGAACCTGTTTCGGATTTTCCTTTATTTGTTTCAGGAGATACTCAATCGCCGCCTCAAGTTGCGGATCTTTTCCCTGAATTTCGCTCGCCGGATCGTTTACCACAATGCAGTCAGGAGTCACCCCACGCCCCTCGATCATCCACTCGCCATCCAGTCCCCAGCCGCCGAATTCCGGCTCGGAAATATATGCATTGTCGACCAAGGGTTTATCCATGCGAATCCAGATCCAGCCGCCCCAGGTCTGTTCGCCGATCAGTTTTCCCAAATTCAATCTTTTTGCGGCTTCCGCGAAGCTCTCCCCATCCGACATCGTTTCACCGTTGCAAAGTACGGCGAGATGCCCGATGTAACCACCATGCGGTTTGAACTCCTGCACACCGCGACGAGCGCTCTGCACCGCCCACACCTCGGCATTCAACTCCTTGAGGAGATACTCTGAGACATTGCCACCGTCATTGAAACGGTCATCGATGATCAAGGCAGGTTTCTTACGTTGGGAATAATAGTCCCGTCCCCATTGGCTCAATCCTTCGCCGCTCATATCGGGAAGTTGGAGGTAACCAATTTGCCCATTTGATTTTTCCCAAACATACTCACGGTTCTGTTTCACCCAATCCAGGTAACGTAGGCGATATTCATCGGGCAGTGTTTTCACGATTACTTCTCGCGCTCCGCTGAAGGTTGGTTTTTCGTTCAGGGTCAACGCCACTTCCTTGCCGGCTTGATTTTGCAGGAGACAGAAGATGTTGCGGTTCGCTTCTGCTGGTTGGTTGTTAATCGCCAGGAGATAATCACCCGCTTGGGTCTGCGGATCAGCGTTGAACAAGGGAGAATATCCGTCTTTAGTGCCCGGTTCCGGCGCCAACACCTTTTCGATACGATAGTAACCGCTTTGAGGATCGGGTTTCAAGTCCACTCCGAGGAATCCGACCGGCGCCGTTTCCGGATGGGGCTCGTCGCCGGGACCGATGTACGCATGTCCGGCATGGAGTTCGCTCTGAATCTCACGTATTATATCCCGCACTTCATCGCGTGTGCTGACAAGATCGAACATTGAGCTGTACTTTTTCAGAACATCCTCCCAATCGATCCCATGCAGGTTCTCATCGTAGAAGAAGTCGCGCTGGTGACGCCAAGCTTCCTGAAGGATTTGACGCCATTCTTCCTTGGGAGTGATTTCAAGTTTCCAATCCGCGGTGGAGACCTGGTGATCGCCGTTCTTTGTGAACTCAGGCGTGCCAGGGGTTCCATAGTACCATTCGTTCGCACTACGCACGACAATCACTTCGCCATCTTGAGAAATTTCATAGCTGTTGACGTTTGTCGTGACCTGCTCGGATTTTCGTGCCTGCAAATTGTACAACATCAGGTAGGGACCAGAATAATCCCGTAAATCGCTGCCGCTGAAAATTCCCGCCTGTTCGCTGACAATGTAATAAAGTTTATCGTTGACCGCCGCCAAATTTGTGATGTTGCCCGGTTTTTCATCAATCGCTTCCATGCGGTCGCACAGATGGTCAAAGTCGATCTTGACTGGTGCTGCTTTGCCGCGCTCCTCTGTAGAATCTGATTTTTTCTTCTCCGATTTGTTATTCTCCTCTTTCTTCAACCACGGCGCTTCGGGCAATTCCCCATCCTTCGGCGAATCACCCCAGGCAAGAAACGGACTTGGGGTGTCCTTCTGAAGACGATATAACGCCAAGGTCGCCGTATGATCAAAGAAGAACAAGCCTTTATCATAGTCCTGGTAGCCGTTGAAATTTCGATTGGTGATGCAATAAAGATAGCGTCCATTGGAATCCCACGCCGGGCTGTGGGTGGAAAAATCCGGATCGCTGATTAAGTGCTTTTCGCCAGTTTGAACATTATAAATCCACAATGTCTGCAGGAAGGTCATCTCCGTGCGGCTGTACGCCAGGTAACGGCTGTCTTTCGACCAAGTGTATTGATTATACTCCCAATCCCCGGAGTCGATAGTAATCGTCTCATGATTCGCAAGGTTGATCAGTTTGAGCTGTTGCAAGTAATCTCCATAGGCAATATACTTTCCATCGGGAGAAGCGACAGGCTTGTATTTCCATCCTGGAGGCGGATTATTTTCCAAGATGATCGGCTCAGCTCCCGGTTTATGATAGCAAACCACCTGCTCCTCTCCGCTCGCATCGGAAATCGCCAGCATTCCACCGTCCGCCAGAAGCGAGGGATACTTCTCACGGTTTCCGCTGGAGTATGTCCATTGACGGATCAATCCTTTTTTCATCACCGGCAGGGTGAAAATTTCCCCACGCGCGGCGACCACCAACCGATGACCATCGCTGGACAAGGTCCAGGAAGTAACATACTCCATAGGATTCACAAAACGGGTCATTGCGATATAATGATCGGTGGGAATATGGATTCTTGGTGTTTGGATATTCTTAGTGGTGACGTTGAAAATTTTAAGTTCGGGTCCATATTGGAAGACAATTTGTCCCTCATCCATGTTGAGCCATCGGATGTCGAAATTCTTCAAATCGGTTTCCTGGCGAGGATTGCCGCTGTCGGGCGACATCGACCAGAGGTTCATTGTCCCCAGGCTGTCGCAGGAATAATAGATTCTGCCGTCTTTCTGCCATAAGGGGAAGCTCTCGTTGCCGATCCAAAAGCTGCGGAGGGTGAATTGCGGGATTTCAGGATCGCCGACCCAGATTTTTTCCGCATATCCGCCCTGGTAACGTTTCCAGGGATGAAAACCAAGAAATGTACGAACAAGGGCAATCCGCTTTCCCTCAGGTTCAAAGCTGACAAACGCACCTCGAGCGATAGGAAGTTGTTCGGGAAAGCCGCCATCGGGATCAACCGCATAGAGTTCCCAAGCATTCAGGGGAGCCAGACGTCGGCTGCGGAATACTACTCTGCCGTCCGGATCCCAACCGACTACCTCGTCTTGTGAGGGATGGAAAGTCAGTTGTTGCGGCTCTCCGCCCGATGTGGGAATCACGAAGACATCTTCATTGCCGTAATAATTTCCGCTGAAGGCGATCAGGGAACCGTCGGCGTTGAAATAGGGGAACCGCTCCTCGCCTTCGTGCGACGTAAGCCGGATCGCTTCTCCGCCTTGAACAGATGCCAGCCAAAGGTCGCCCGATACAGTAAATACAAGCTGTTTGCCGTGGATGTCGGGGTAGCGTGCAAATCCGCCGCTGATCGATTGAGCCAGCAGTACTGATGACGATGAGAATAAATTGAGGACGAGGAGTATTGCTATTGCTGGTGCAAATTGACAAAATAGATCACCTGGAATCATTTTAGAAGCATTCCACATCGAAGCCCCTCCAATCTGTTCTGCAGTTGTAATATAAGACGCATAACTCACTGATCATCTTAGACTTCCGTTTCTCAAGCTGTCCGAGAATAGCTTAAAACACCGCAGGCGTCATTCCCACGAAGCAGGCTGTCCGAAAATGGAAAACTTTCCTGGCGTAAATTAAAGGTCGGTAGATCTCAGCTTGAATGCAATCCGAGTGATCTGTACCTTTATTATTTATGAGAGGACGCACATGATTCCGATTCGAATTACCATTGCAGACATCGAACTTCAGGCAGAATTGAATGAGACAAAGACCGCGCTGACGATAGCCCAAAAACTACCGATCACCTTCACTGGAAATTATTGGGGGGATGAAATCTATGGTACTATCCCGGTACGATGCGAGGAGGAGAATCCGGTGGAAGTGATCGAGGAGCCGGGTACGCTGGGGTACTGGCGGATTGGTCGAGCGTTCTGCATCTTCTGGGGTGCTACGCCGGTCTCCCGTGACGGTGAAATTCGTCCCGCGAGTCCGGTGACTGTGATCGGCAAAGTGACTGCAGGATTGGAGGAGCTGATTGTAAAACGTCCCCAGCGGTTAATTATCCGGATCGAAGCTGAATGATTACAGCATGCAAATATCCTTCCTATATCTTTGATCTCGATGGTACCCTGACCGATTCCAGCATCGCCATCGGGGAGGGTGTGATCGCCGCACTCCATGAAGTGGGAATCAATCACCTCACCATCACCGAGGTTAGAAAATGGATCGGCAGACCGCTCTCCGAGATATTTCCCGCCTACATGAAACAGTACAAGGTTCCTTATGATTACGATGAAATCCTTGAACGCAGACTGGTGGAAGCATATCGTCGAGGGCATGATGCGCATTTTCCGGTTGGTGTGAAGTATTATCCCGGCGTTCTAGAAACTTTAACACATCTACGAAGTTGCGGGGCGAAAATTGCTGTGGCGACAACGAAGTATGAGGAAGCAGCGATGTCTGTCGCCAAGGGAATCGGACTTTTAGAACATGTGGATACCATTTGCGGCACCGATCCAGGTTTTTCGGTCAAACCTGATCCTTATGTCATTCAACTCGCCTTGACTCGCTTGAATGCCCGTCCTTTCGAGACGCTGGTGGTTGGAGACACCGCCGCCGACATCCTCGCGGCTCATTCTGCCGGCTGCCCCGCCGCGGCAGTCAGCTACGGCTTTGGTAACATTACTGATATGAGAAAAGCCAAACCCGAGTTCTGGCTTGATTCAATCCGAGAGATACCGTAAATACTACAAATACGATACATTTTCTAAACAATACCCCCGAATTTCATACTGTTGAAACTACTGAAGTTGATTCTTCATCTTCCGCCCAGCCGACATTGAAGTCGATAAGACTCTGTAAGACGATTTCATCTCTAACTTGCGGGTGCCCTGCACTACTTGTTGTGCAGGTTGACTATAATTTTTGAAACATAACTAGGGTTTCCTGAAATAGTTGTGTAGCCAAGACGCTCCGTCGTCCAGGGGAAGCTATGGACATGAGTCAAATAGCCAGTATGCTCCGGAGTCGATAATCTTCCCTTGCATTTCAAGTAGGTAAGCCTTAAATTATTGACAGTTGTTAAAATTAGGAGATGCTAGTAAATGTCAGAGTTCAATCTAATTGAAGAAAAATGGATTCCAGTTCTATATCACGATGGTCGTCTTGACCGTGTCGGTATCCAGACTGCATTCACCAAGGCGGGAAATATCCGACAGATCGCGGCGAGTAACCCGATGGATCGCGTGGCGGTTCTGAGGTTCCTGCTCGCCGTTTTGTATTGGTGCCTGGGGAATCCGAGGGAAGGACAAGACGGCTATGACACCGAAGTTGTCTGCCACAAACTTGAGGAGAATCGGGGCTGCTTCAACCTGCTGGGGAAGGGGAAGAGGTTTTATCAGGTGCGGTTTGAGTCAAGGGTGAGTCCTGTCGCATCCGCCAAACTTTTTCACGAATTGCCCGCTGGTGACACGGTTGTGCACTTTCGGCACTTGGAAAATGGACGCGAAGGATTTTGCCCGTCCTGTGTGCGCTCGCCATCGTTCGATGGTCAGCTATAGCATCAGCCGGAACAGCCGAGCCAAAAGAGCAGATGACGGCGAGCCTTAATGGCAATAAAATTTCGGATAGAACGGGGGACCAGCAGATGACTTTTTGGGCGAAGACCAATCCCGAACAAACCCGTTTCCACTCGCTCATGTTCCATATGCTCGACGTCGCCGCTGTGGCGAGTCTTGTGTGGAACAAGTGCCTTCCAACCTCATTTAGCCGCAGATTGCGCACAGGACTTGGATGCGACAGATCTGACAATCTGATTCCCTTTCTTGCTGGCGCGCACGACATTGGCAAAGCCTCACCTGGTTTTCAGAACAAGATTTCTGAACTCGCCAGTTTATTGGGTCTTTCAAACCGTGCGGCAGGCTCACCTCAACCGCACGGTTTCATCAGCGCCCATATCCTGTCCGAATTCCTCAGCAACTCCCGAATGGCTTCACGTTTATTGGGACAGATAGCCGGTGGGCATCACGGCGTCTTCCCTCGCGCCTGCAACCTTGCGAATTGCAAAGTTGTGAGCGTTCTTGGGAATAATGAATGGAAAAAAGCTCGCTCAGACCTGCTTGACGAATTCGCGACCATAATTGGTTTTGATTGCAACCAGCTCAAACCGGGTAACGGAGTGATCCAAGATCCATCCGTAGTTCCGATACTCGCTGGCTTCATTTCAGTCGTTGACTGGATCGGATCGAATCAGGAGTATTTTCCGTGCGCATCCGCGTTCGGAAAGGTTCCAACTGAGTCTCCAATCGAATACTGGGAGCGCGCCCGAAGTAAAGCGCAGCGCGCTCTCAAAGGTTTGGGCTGGCTGCCTGCCGTCGAATTCGCTAAGGAGGCGCCGTTTGAGGAAATTTTCGGATTCCCGCCTAATACTCTTCAAGTTAGCACCATCGCGCTCGCGAATATACAGAACTCACCTTACTTGATGATCATCGAAGCCCCGATGGGGCAGGGCAAGACCGAAGCCGCTCTCTTTGCGGCAGACCTTGCCTTCTGTCGCGGCTTCGCCCGGGGGATGTATATCGCCATGCCTACTCAAGCCACCGGCAACGCGATGTTTCGCCGGGTGCTCGACGATTACTTGAAAAGTCGCCGCCATCAGGGCAATCTAAACGTTCAACTGGTTCATGGTGATGCCCTGCTCGCGCAAATAGCCCAAGAACCGAAGGAAGGCGAGCTAACGGAGTTTAATCCGAACAGCATTGGAGATGAGGGCGACGTGGAAGCCCAATCTTGGTTTACGGCTAGGAAACGTCCGCTGCTCGCTCCTTTCGGCGTCGGCACCATTGATCAAAGTCTATTGAGCGTGCTCCAGACAAGGCACTGGTTCGTGCGTCTATTCGGTCTGGCAGGAAAGGTGGTAATCTTTGATGAAGTCCATGCCTATGACGCCTATATGAGCACGATCCTCGAACGGCTGCTGCAGTGGCTCGCCGAATTGGACTGCACGGTCATCCTCCTCTCGGCGACTCTGCCGGAGGCGAAACGCAAGGATTTGATTAAAGCCTATTCCGGATGCGATTCCCTGACAACTATCGCTTACCCCCGTATTTCCCTTGCCCCGCCTCGACACTACCTCGATGGCAACAAATCAAGAGCGGTTGAATGTACGCCGGTCTCAGGAGCCGAATCCAAAACCATCAACCTTCAATTCTCTAACGCCAACCTCAATACGCTGGCGGCCTTGCTTTCCGAAAAATTGGCTAATGGCGGCTGTGTAGCGGTAGTCTGCAACACGGTTGATCGTTCGATTGAAGTTTACAAATATCTGCGTGACAATTTACAGGAGACGGAATGCCTCCTTTTCCACGCCCGCACTTTAAAGATGTGGCGGCGGGAGCGCGAGGAGGAGGTTCTGCGCAAGTTCGGGAAGGTGAACAGGCAGGCAGATGGAACTTATCTTAATCCTGACAGACCGAAGCGCGCCGTTCTCGTGGCAACACAAGTTATCGAGCAGAGCCTCGACCTCGATTTCGATCTTATGGTCTCGGAAATTGCGCCGATTGACCTGCTACTCCAGCGCGCCGGACGGCTGCACCGTCACAAGCGCCCTCGCCCCCAAGGACTGGAATCGCCCCAATTCGTCGTCCTGTGCGTCGTCAACCGCGACGGGCTGCCGCCGGAATCGTTCGGCGAGAGCATCGAATACGTCTATGACCGGTATATCCTGCTGCGAACGTGGCTGGCGTTGAGAGGCAAGGATCAAGTGATAATTCCGGATGAGATTGAAGGAATGATCGAACAAGTTTACAGCCAATCCACTGAACCGCCTGCTAATTGGAAACAGGCGCTTGAATTGGCAAAGTCCACAATGAAGTCTCATCATACCGAGTCGGAAAAGGCTGCAGGCCAGCTGCTCGTCTCTCCCCCCAAAGAGCCTGCAGACCTGATTGAAGAATTCAACGATCAACTTGCCGACGACGATGACCCCGAAGTCCATAAATCGGTGAGAGCCGCCACTCGCGAAGGCGATCCGTCGATAACGGTCGTGATGCTGCCTGCGAGTGAGAAACTGACTGACAATCCGTCAATCCCGGAAGTCCGAAGGCTACTGGATCGCTCGGCAAAATTAAGCCGTCGAGGTCTGTTTAAGGAAATCCGGGATAACGCAGAACAGCCGAAAGAGTGGGCGAAAAATGCTCATCTCCACCATGCACGCTTCCTGAGGCTGGACGAGTATTTACAGGGGCACATTGGGAAGTATATTCTCCATGTCAACGAGAAAACCGGAGTTATAATAACCAAAGAGGACGATGCCAATGTCTGAATTCAACCTGATCGATGAGCCGTGGATTCCCTGTATTGACTTCGATGGGAAACAGGTGCCACTCGGAATCCGTGATACACTCTTAAAAGCTCGCGAATTGCGGGAGATATGCGACGACTCGCCGCTGGTGACGGTGGCTATCCACCGCCTGCTCCTCGCCATCCTCTATCGGGCGTTTCAGGGACCGACGGGGATGAATGACTGGAAGGCGCTATATCAGGCGGGATCATTTGAGAGTGACAACCGACTCAGCGAGTATCTGAAAAACTGGAGCCCGCGGTTCTATTTATTTGACGATAAGTATCCGTTCTACCAGATGGCAGGTTTATCTACAAAGAAGGCAGTATCGGTCAACCGTCTGGCGACCGAGTGCGCCAGCGGCAATAACGCAACCTTGTTTGATCATTCGGGCGACGATGACGAGGTTGTATGGTCGCTGCCCTATACTGCCAGACAACTGATAGCCTGTCAGTCTTTTGCACTGGGCTTCGGCAAGAGTGGCAATGCAGTGATCAATGGGGTTGAAGAGCAACTCCCATATTCGGCAGACGCGATAGGACTTCGCGGAATGTGTGTTTGGATGCAGGGTGAGAATCTATTTGACACTCTTATGGTGAACTTGTCCTTCATCCAACCAGATACCGAGCCGCCTTGGGAGTTGGATGACCCCAACAGAGATCGAGACAGACAGGAGGGTAAGGATCGGCATACAGTCAGATCGAGAGGAACCTTAGATAGATTCACTTGGCAGAGTCGCCTTGTGAGGCTAATCCCAAAGGGAAATATGGTTTCTAAAACCTATTTCACACAAGGCAGATCGGCTGATAAGTCCCGCGGCGATCCGATGAAAGTCTACCGAGCATCTAAGAAGGAAGGAGTATCGGCTTTGCCCTTAAGCAGTGGCAAAGCCGCCTGGCGAGATTCGCACTCGATACTCATGATCCCTCCACCTGATAGTAACGAGCAGA
>CAZCRQ010000094.1:0-10316 GCA_964501095.1 uncultured bacterium
GAGACGCCCGGGCTACAGAGTCACATCACGGGCGAGACGCCCGGGCTACAGAGTCACATCACGGGCGAGACGCCCGGGCTACTAAGTTATAACTATAAACAGTATCTGCAAAGAGGTTGCCTCTCCAGTAAAAAGAACGCCATATTTACTATCCGGAAGATAATTACTATCCGGAAGATAATTACTATCCGGAAGATAATCATTTGAGTTGAATATGCTGTCACAGGAACAGAAACGGAAACGCACCCATTATCAGGGAATAAATTTACGCGATTTACTGCTGATCCCAAACCTTCTTACCCTCTCACGGGCGCTCTGGACAATTCCGGCGTTAGTGTTGATCTTGCAGGCGTCGAATGGGGAGAATGATTTGATCGCCGCCGGTTTCCTCTTTCTCGCCTTTATCACGGATGTTGTCGATGGTTTCTGGGCACGTAGTTTTCATAAAATCAGCGACTTAGGGAAAATTTTGGATCCGATTGTCGATAAATTTGTCATTATCAGCGTCGCCCTGGCTCTGGGATCGCCGAACCGCAATCCACATTTGCCACATTGGTTGATCGTTGGAGTAATTTCCCGGGATTCGCTGATTCTGATCGTGACTCTACGTGCGCTCCATGAAGACCATTACCTTTTCACCAGCTCCTGGACAGGCAAAGTGGCGACCTTTGTCCTCGCCTCCACTCTGCTGGCATATTTACTAAGTGATTATCTCCATGATCAAATTGTCTCCAGGCTGCCGTTGGTCGCCTTTGGATTTCTGGTGCTCTCCAGTGTCGATTACCTGGAAAAATACTGGAGTGTTCGTCACAAGAAGTTAAAACGCGTTAAAAAGTAACTGGGCTTCAGGCTTCAGGCTACAGGCTTCAGGCTACAGTTAAAGGGAGTGAAAAATATGGATTTCATTACATGAATCTTCACTTATATAATACATATAAACGACAGTGCATCGAGTTTGTACCTCTTGAGGATAAAATTGTCCGCATGTACAATTGCGGGCCGACCGTTCATAACTACGCACATATCGGGAACTTCCGAGCGTATATCTTCGCTGACCTGTTGCGCCGTTGGCTCGAAGTAAACGGCTACATTGTGCGTCAGGTGATGAACATCACCGATGTCGATGATAAAACCATTCGTCGCAGCAACGAAGAACAGCTCAGTTTAAAAGCCTTCACCCGGACATACATCGAGGCTTTTTTTGCGGATCTGGATCGGATGAACATCCGACGCGCGGAACTCTATCCCCGTGCGACTCATCACATCAACGACATGGTCGATCTGATTCAGAGGCTGCTTGATCGCGGTTTTGCCTATCGCACAGAAGATGGTTCGATCTATTTCCGGGTCTCATCATTCCGTGACTATGGCAATCTCTCGGGAAAACGTTTGAAAGACCTTAGAATCGGCGAGCGGGTGAGGAGCGATGAGTATGAGACCAAGGATGATGTCCGTGACTTTGCCTTGTGGAAAGGGTGGGATGTGAATGACGGGGCTGTTTACTGGGAAACTTCGCTGGGCAAAGGTCGTCCCGGTTGGCATATTGAATGCTCCGCCATGTCGATGAAATACCTCGGCGATTATTTTGACATTCATACCGGAGGAGTCGATAACATCTTCCCCCACCATGAAAATGAGATCGCGCAAAGTGTATGCGGCATCGGATCAAAATTCGTGAACTTCTGGCTGCATTGCGAATATCTGATCGTCGACGGCAGGAAAATGAGCAAATCGTTGGGAAACTTTTACACCTTGCGCGATCTGATCGATCAGGGACACAAACCTCGCGCGATACGGTATGTTCTGGCTACCACTCATTACCGCAGCCAATTGAATTTCTCATTTGAAAGTCTAAGTGCGGCGAAGAATGCACTTCAGCGCCTCGATGAATTCCGGGCAAGTTGGGCTGATTACCCAGAGGTAGAGGAGAACGATGAAGTTCGAGGGGCGGTCGAACGAGCAAAAATGGCATTTACCGAGGCGATGAATGACGATCTGAATGTCAGCCGGGCGATGGCTGCGGTATTTGGCATTGTTCGAGAAATCAATGCCTTGGCAAAAGAAAACAAGGTTTCGCAGAGAGATATACCGCGATTACAGCAAGTGTGGCGGGAATGGGATGACGCTTTGGGCATCCTGACGCCCTTTCCGGATGAAATCTCAGATTCTGATCTGGATGTTGAGCGCATCGAGAGGCTCATCACCATCCGCAACGACGCCCGGAAAGCGAAAAATTGGAAAGAAGCCGACCGCATTCGGAAGGTTCTGCTCACCGAAGGTATAGAATTGAAGGATACGGCGGAGAAGACAACTTGGAAAAGGAAATGATTGGGATTATCCACGAAGGGCACGAAGAGCACGAAGAATATAAAGATTATATTATGCTAGCACTCATAAATAAATTTGAATTTTTGCAAAGAGAAAAATCTGAGAATCAGACTACGACTGAAATTCAGGCTTCTCGAAACGAACATATTTTCAAGCACCAAAATAAACTCGAAAAATATAATGAATTTAATATATTCTTAATGTTCTTACTATTCTTCGTGTCAATCGTGTCCTTGGTGGATAAAAGTTATGGCACGACTCCCTTCGGTGTGGGGGAAGTGTTGCGCTACCACCTGGATTTTTCCTTTCTACGTGCCGGGTACAGCGAAATGGCGATCCTGGCGGTCGACAGCATTTATGGTGAACCGTCTTATTATTTTCGCAGCCGGGTAAAGAGCACTTCCACGGTGGATGTGATCTACAAGGTACGCGACACAGTGGAATCGTGGTTCGCTGTCGACAGCCTCTACTCGATGCGTTACCAGCGTTGGATTCACGAAGGCGGTTACCATAGCATCAAGTTTTTCGATTATAATCATCGCACCGGCTGGGTCTCCATCTCCAACGAGAACGGACCTAAAGGGGTGACACCGTTTATCCCGTACAGTCATAACATCATCTCCGCCCTGTACTGGGTGCGTTGTCAACCTTTGCAGGCAGGCAAGGAACTGCACCTTAATTTGCACGACCAGACGGTGCAATACCCTTTGACGGTGCGAGTGTACGGGCTGGAGAAGGTTGAAGTTCCCGCCGGTACATTCACCTGTTGGAAAATCGAGCCGGTCATCGAATCAGAAGGACTTTTCAAAGCTGCCGGACGATTATGGGTTTGGCTGACCGATGATGAGCGTCGCCTGCCGGTGATGATGCGCAGCGAAATTGTGGTCGGCTCCATTGTCGGACGCCTGGTCGAGTATCATCTCGGCAAACCCTACTCCCCTGGGATCAAACCTGTCTATGTCGATAAAGACGATTGGGATTGGTGAGGGCAGATGGCTGGCGTCTCCATAAAAAAGAAATGGCTGTCTTCCCCTTATTGGTGCGCTATACGTAAGTTTTCATCTGGTAGAATTATGGTGAGAAAACAGATATTTGAAGATAAATAAGTATTGTTAAGGAGAGCGTAATGGATTTTCTGAGCGACTTGGGAATTGAGAAGATAAATCGGGGTGCATGTTACGGTCCGGGCGGCTGGCTCGGCGGCAAGGGACGCGAAATACTGGTTTCGTACAATCCGACTACAGGCGAAGAGATAGCCAGGGTCTACCAGGCGAACGAAGCGGATTACGAAGAGGTGATGCGTCAGGCGAGCAAAGCTTTTGAGGAATGGCGTCTCGTTCCGGCTCCGGTGCGGGGGCTGGTGGTGCGCGATTTCGGCATAGCGTTGCGTGAGAAGAAAGAGACGTTAGGCAAATTGGTATCTCTGGAAATGGGGAAGATTGTGCAAGAGGGCTGGGGAGAAGTGCAGGAGATGATCGATATCTGCGATTTTTCCCTTGGACTCAGCCGTCAGCTCTACGGTTTGACAATCCAGTCAGAGCGTCCCGGTCACCGTATGATGGAGCAGTGGCATCCGCTGGGAGTGATCGGAGTGATCACGGCGTTCAATTTCCCGGTGGCAGTGTGGTCGTGGAATGCAGCCATCGCTGCGGTCTGCGGAGATGCAACGATTTGGAAACCCTCTTCGGATGTCCCCTTGACCGCGATTGCAGTACAAAACATCTGCAATGAAGTCTGCGCCTCGCACAATCTTCACAGCATTTTCAACCTGGTTATCGGCAAGGGCGGTGTGGTCGGTGAACGTCTGATCAACGATCCACGCATCCCTCTGGTCTCTTTTACCGGTTCAACGAAGATGGGAAAACGAATCGGGGAAGTGGTAGGGAAACGTCTTGGTCGAACCATTCTCGAACTTGGCGGCAACAACGCGGTAATAGTAACGCCCACCGCCAACCTGGATCTGGCGGTTCGTTCGGTTCTCTTCGGAGCAGTCGGCACCGCCGGGCAACGCTGCACCTCTACCCGGAGGGTTTTCGTGCATAAAAGTATCGCCTCAAAATTTAGGGAAAAATTATTGAATGCTTATAAACAGGTGCGGATTGGAGATCCGCTGGATGATTCCACTTTGATGGGACCGTTGGTCAACGAAGCGGCGATCAAGGAGATGATGGAGGCAGTGGATCGAATCAAAGCGCACGGTGGGGAAATACTTGTCGGCGGAAACCGCATAAAACGCCCCGGTTTCTTTGTCGAGCCGACCATTGTCAAGGCGAAGCATGATTGGGATATTGTTCATCAGGAGACCTTTGCCCCGATTCTCTATCTTATCGAGTATCAGGACTATAAGGAAGTACTTACCTGGCATAATGAAGTGCCGCAAGGGTTGAGCAGCGCGGTCTTTACCAACGATTTGATCGAAGCGGAGACTTTTTTAAGCGCTGGCGGGAGTGACTGCGGCATCGCCAATGTCAACATCGGAACCTCTGGCGCGGAGATCGGCGGAGCGTTCGGCGGCGAGAAAGAGACCGGCGGCGGCAGAGAAAGCGGCAGCGATGCCTGGAAAGCCTATATGCGCCGTCAAACGAATACAATCAACTATTCTCACAATTTGCCCTTGGCGCAAGGGATTAAGTTTGGAGATTAATTATAATGCGCATCAGCGGGTGCCCTGCACTACTTGTTGTGCAGGATATGAAATATGGAACAATTTATTTAAACCTGCACAACAAGTAGTGCAGGGCACCCGCTGCACAACAAGTAGTGCAGGGCACCCGGCGCAAGGGATTAAGTTTGGAGATTAAAACGAGATGCCCTCAAACACACCGGTGATCAACAACCGCAAGGCGTTCCATGACTATGTAATAGAGGAGCGTTTGGAAGCGGGGCTGGTTCTGTACGGGACGGAAATCAAGTCGATCCGTATGGGACGGGTGTCTCTGCGCGACTCCCATGTGGAGTTCAACAACGGGCAAGCGGTTTTAATCGGAGTGTCTATCGCACAGTATGAGAATCGAGGTTATGCAAATCATCAGCCCTTTCGTCCGAGAAAATTGCTTCTGCATAAAAAGGAAATCAGGCGGTTGGCGAGAAAGGTGCAGGAAAAAGGGATGACGATTGTTCCATTGAAATTGTACATTAACGACCGGGGGTATGCGAAGTTGGAGATCGCCCTGGCGCATGGAAAACGTCAATATGACAAGCGCAAGGCGATAGGCGAACGCGAAGCGAAACGTGACCTCGCTCGCGCCCATAAGGAGGCTCGTCGCTGGAAAGCTTAGTGCAAAGCGAACATAGCTTAGTATCTCCGCAAAAGAAGATACGACTGCGTGACATCCAAAAAGTGGTTATAGACGACATCCGAGCGTTTCGCCATTATTACAAGACTTATCTTCATTCCGGAGTGTTTGTAATCGACCAGGTTACCTCATACCTGGTACGTTCACGGGGTAAGGGATTGCGTCCGATGCTGACTCTGCTGAGCGCACGAGCCTGTGGTGTGAAAGGGACGCTTCCGGAACGGACTCTCACCGGCGCGATAGTAGTGGAGTTGCTACACACTGCCAGTCTGGTGCATGATGATGTAGTCGATCGGGCGGATGAACGACGGGGACGTCCTACATTAAACCTTGTCTTCAATAATAAAGTCGCCGTTCTCTTCGGTGATTTTATGCTCTCTCGTTCTCTCGCCGGGATGTTCAGCCAGCGAAGTTTTGAAGTTCTTGATCTGTTCAGTGACAGCTCGACTCGTCTCGCCCGGGGGGAATTGGTGGAAGCGATTGGAGCCAGACGTCTCGACCTCGATAAAAGCGCCTATTTTCAGATGGTCTCGGATAAAACCGCCTCTCTGATCAGCGCCGCCTGCCAGATGGGTTCCCTTTCGCTTGGATTGGGAAGAGAGTTTACCGAACCTCTGAAGAAGTACGGTGAACTGATGGGGATAGCTTTCCAGATACGTGACGATCTGCTTGATTTCGGTGATGGCGGACCACGTCTGGGCAAACCGGTCGGATTGGATCTGGGGCAGGCGAAAATGACTTTACCCCTGATCCATGCACTGGAACAGGTATCTTACCCGATGAAACGTCAGATTCTAGCTAAGCTGCGTCGAGCGAAACGAGCAGGCAAAAAAGGTAAGAAATTCGCTTTAACTGAAGTTATCGAACTGATTCACAAAAAAGGGGGGATTGAATTTGCACGCCAAGTGGCACGTGATTATGCCGAGAAAGCCGTTGAGGCTTTAAAACAGCTCCCGATGTCTGAGTACCGTGAAAAACTGGAACATTTCGCCTATTTTGCGGCTGAGAGGGATCGATGAAACAAATGATTCTGCTTCTAGTCGGTGGTTTAATTATACTGTTAATTGGTTGTGAGCGCGGACCGATCAGCCAAACAAAGTCCGCCATGGGCACCCAGGTGACCATCTCAGTTTATTCCTGGAATGAGCTGCTGAATCGCATGGCAATGGAAACCGCCATCGATGAAGCCTTCAAGGAAATTTACCGGGTTCAGAGACTTGCCTCATGGGATCGACTCAAGGGTCTGAATGACCTGGCAGGGTATGATGAGTATGATATCGGCGATGAATTGACCCAAATGATCAATGAAGCCTACGATATCAGTGAAGATACGCATGGCGCCTTTCGACCGGACATTGGTCCGCTGGTGAAACTGTGGGGTTTCGAGAAGGATACGATTCATATCCCGGAAGAGCCGGAACTGGACAGCGTCCTAACCTTGATCAATCGGACACAATTTACCATTCTTGGTTATGGCTTGGCATATTTGGAACCTGTTGGGGCATCTCTGGATTTGAGTGGTTACGCCAAAGGCTATGCAGTGGACAAAGCGTGTGAAGTCTTGCGGAAAAGCGGAGCGACCTCCGGGATTGTGGAAGCCGGTGGCGATCTGCGGTGCTTTGGTGTCAAACCGGATGGTAAACCGTGGCGGATCGCAGTGCGACATCCACGAAAACTTGAGGAATTTTATACGGTACTCTCCCTCGACAGCGGAGCGGTGGCGACCTCCGGCGATTATGAACAATGTGTCATCGTGAATGATTTCCGCTATCATCATATCTTTGATCCGGAAACCGGTTTTCCCGCCAGGAAATCCATCTCGGCGACCGTGGTCACCTCCACTTGCGCCCAGGCAGATGGGTTCGCCACCGGGATGTTCGTACTCGGTCCGGAAAACGGTGTCACCATTGCCAACTCGCTACAATTGGATGTTCTCATTATTGCTGAACAGGGGGAAAAACTCATCGACGCCAGGTCTGACAAATTCGCGCGTTTGGAGGTAGTTCCTGCAACGGATCGGAATCATTCGTTTTAGTTCATTGGGGGACATTGTTCTAACCGCACCGGCGCTGCGAGGATTACGGCGGACATTCCCTCGGGCGGAACTGGTCTTCATCACCACTCATCCTTATGCCGAACTGGCGGCGGCTCTCCCGGAAATCGACAAAATTGAAGAAGTACGCAAGACCGGCTCGGAATTTCTCCAGGATGTAAAAAGGTTGGCAGAGCAACGCTGGGATCGAATTGCCGACTTGCAAGATTCTTTAAAAAGCGCCAGATTAACCGCAAAACTGAGGGCGAAGGAAAAAGTAGTAGATTCACCACCACGCATCAGACGGGCACTCCTTATAACGATTCGATTGAAAGTTGGACATTTCCTACCGGTTCCCCGGCGTTATCTTCAAGCTCTGAAACCTTGGGGCGTCATGGATGATGACGGCGGATTGGAGCTTCACCTCCTGGAATCACTAGTGGAGGAAACGTCGCAGCGATGGAAAATCCTCACCGAGCGTCCTTATGTTTTCATCCCTGGGGCGAAGCATGCGACGAAACAATGGCTGCCGAATTATTGGGGAGAGCTTGCTCGAAAGCTGATAAAATCAGCGCCGATTGTTCTTTTAGGGGAAAAGGGGGAGGTGGATGATGAGATGTTTGATAAGCTGCGGGGAATCGACGGAGTTTACGATTTAACCGGCGAGACCTCCATTCTTCAAGCGGCGGCGATAATAAAATTTGCCCGAGCGGCAGTGACTGGTGATACCGGACCGATGCACCTCGCTGTGGCGATGAAAGTCCCGCTGGTGGTGATTTTCGGTCCTACTGTAAAGGAATTCGGCTTTTTCCCCTTTCGCGCTGATAATGCCGTTGTTCTGGAAAAGCCACTGTGGTGCCGTCCCTGTTCACCGCATGGTAGCGCTTCTTGTCCGTTGAGGCATCATAACTGCATGACAAAGATCACACCGGAAGAGGTTTTTGATACTATAAGAAGTTTATGATACTATGTTTACACGAATATTATACAATGCTGTCATCCTCCCGTTGATGGAGACAGGTTTGCTTCTTGGCGCAATAGGATCGCAGAAATTACGTCGAGGCGTACTTGGTCGCATCGGGGAGGGAGCACGGTTGATGCAGGCGAGAAATCGGTGCCGCGACTACAAGCCACGCCTTATCGTGCACTGCGCTTCCGCAGGCGAACTGGAAAGCGCCATCCCCCTCATGGACGCCATTCGTCTGAAAGCGGATGTTGACCTGATCCTCACCATCTACTCCCCTTCTGCCGTTCAACGGGCAAAAACCGTCACCTCTATAGTCGACCGAATCTATTTACCGTTTGATACCGCATTTCGTATCAGAAGAATGTTGGACATCCTACAACCCGACTTGATCATCCTGGTCAAGCATGACGTGTGGCCCAATCTTGTCTGGATGGCAAGTGAACGTGGCATACCGATCGTTTTAGTGAATGGCAACTTCCGACCGGATTCCAAGCGTTTGAACCGTCTCGCATGCTTTTTCAACGGTGATGTCCTAGGCTCGCTGACGGCAATTTATGCGGTAGCGGAAGATGACGCCTCACGTTTTCGCAATGTCGCCGGGATAAGTAAAGGTAGCGTAAGCCTCCGTGCTTGCGAATCTCTCCTCCGTGCTTGCGAATCTCTCCTCCGTGCTTGCGAACCTCTCCTCCGTGCTTGCGAATCTCTCCTCCGTGCTTGCGATTCATCACGCACGGGTACTTCGCAGGCGGGTACTTCGCAGGCGGGTACTTCACAAACGGGTATTTCGCAAGCTGGTATTTCGCAGGCGGGGACGCCTACGCTACTGAGCGGGCGGGGACGCCTACGCTACCACAGATATCCGTATATTGAAGCGGCGGGAGATACACGTTTCGACCGGGTTCAACAACGTGCGCTTGCCAGCCGTCGCGATCAAGGTGAGTTGGCGAAAATCCTGGCGGAAAGATCAGTCGTTGTGGCAGGCAGCACCTGGCGCGAGGATGAATCGCTGATCCTGCCCGCCTGGAAAAACATACTTGCTCAGATCCCTAATGCCGTACTCATCCTGGTTCCTCACGAGCCAACCCCCGAGAGACTTCAGCAAATACAGCAAGAATGTCAACGAATTCAGCTTAAAGCGGTGACATTGAGCGCGATCGAGAGACATGCCCAACTTGAGTCAATAATCATTGTCGATCGCAGCGGTATTCTGGCGGGATTGTATGGTTTGGGGAAAATCGGTTATGTCGGAGGTGGTTTTGGAAAGGGAGTGCATTCGGTCATTGAACCGGCGGTTTTCGGGATTGGCGTACTTTTCGGTCCACGTCATTTCAACAGTCATGAAGCGCGCGATTTACTGCAACTCGGTGCCGCGGTGTCGATCAATTCCTCACAGCAACTCGAAACTCTCTTTCTCGAGGCTTTAACTGAAGGGGAAGCCAGCCAACATCGTGGAAAAGCGGCTGGTGATTTTGTGCAACGTCAGGCGGGCGTCGCCGAGATTCTAGCGGAAAGGCTCATAAAGCTGATTGCCAGTCGTTCTTGATTCGTGTTACACCTAGTACCTACTTGCAAAGAAGGCAGTCGCCCGACGTCATAGTTGGTGCCTCAGCACCGATCCGGAATTCGCCGCCAAAGCGGCGGAGATTATTGCTCTTTACCTCGCGCCGCCGGCATCCGTATGTGCATTTTCATT
>CAZCRQ010000095.1:0-1297 GCA_964501095.1 uncultured bacterium
AGACAGGGGTTACCTGGCTCATCGGACCAAATCCGAAGGTGCCGTTACCCATAATGTAAGTTACATTGGCAACCGCCTCGGCTTGATCGGCTAGCGACCAGACATGGATCGTGATTGGATCGCCAAAAGTGAATCCGGGGAGGTCCTGCCCTGACTGCCAGGAGATAATTGGAAAGGGCCACTCGTTATTCACCATTTCTGCGCCGACACAGAGATTCCCATCGAAGATGCCGATCTCATCGCCCCAGGTCATCGGTTCGTCATTGAACAGGGCTGAATTGACAAGGATCGCATAAGGAAGTCCAGTGGGACTGACCGGGTTGAAATGTGGATTCTCCACACCGCCTAGAACCTCAATCTCAAGAGGGATGACAAATCTTTGCTCAATAGCGTTATGATCGATCGCCAGCCAGGCGTTGTAAGTGTCCGGCTGCATGGCGGTTGTATAAACCGTAATTTCGATCTCCTGTTCAGAGTCAGGTGGAATCACCGCGCTTTCCGGGGTGATGTCTATCCACCGTGAATTCAGATCGATCTCCCAGATCTTGATTTGATCCCGCGTGCCGCCATCCATCAAGGCGATATAGGTCCAGACCAACGGATTGTACATATTTGTCAGGTCTACGCCTACCGGATAGCCAGGGGTTGGAAAAGCGTATTCTTCATCCGTAGCTCCATTGTCTGGATTTATCTTTACGAGGTTGTAATCTGTCTCCCCATTGTATTGACAGATAGCATAGATGTTAAACTCGATTGGATCGTCAGGATGATACCCGATGGCTTGGATATTATCCGGTTGGTCAAGGGTGGCGACTACCTGACCTTGCATATCCACCGCATACAATGCTTCATCCGGATGCCCCATCCATAAAACATCACGATCTCTGTCATAAGTGATGTAGCGGACAATGTTGATTGGCGCATCCCAGGAATCAACCTGAATAACGTTTTCCCCTGAGAACTCCATTTTATAGATTCTCCGCCGATCCTCGCCATACAAGTATTGCCCATCCGTAGTAATATCCATAAATCCGGCTGAACTGTGATTAGCGACCGGCTGATCGTAGACTCCCAGGAAAACTCCTTGCTTGTTATAACGATACAGCTTGTTATAACCGGGATCAGCGTTAAAAGAACCCGCAATCCAGAAGGAATTTCCCATAAAGGCAACGCCACGGTTTCGTGTCTCCTCCGGAGAGAGAGGGAATGTAATAATTTCATCCCACCGCTCATCCAATTCTCCCTGCTGGTTGGCAAGAGTGCCGTCAGCCGTCCCCGGCTGACGGAAGAGATTGGG
>CAZCRQ010000095.1:1397-6751 GCA_964501095.1 uncultured bacterium
CCTGCTGGTTGGCAAGAGTGCCGTCAGCCGTCCCCGGCTGACGGAAGAGATTGGGGAAGAGGTTGGGTTGTCTCCCCATTACCTCGGGATTGGCGAACAGCACCCGGAAGGCATATTCCAAATCGCCATTACCACTGTTGCTGATCAGGACTGTAGTGGTCATCTCGGCATCCGGAGGAATCTGCATCGACAGCTCATCCGTGTCGATATGAAATTCGGGATGCGTCAAACTGAAATTCAATTCTGTCGTCTCATCTTCGATAACCTCAATCGGACCCTGCGTTTGAGAATTATATCCGATAGCGTTGACGACGATAAAATGATCATCGCCAATGATGACTTCATCGAGTAAATAATGCCCGTTCTCATCGGTGGACGTTGTAAACACGTGATCGCTGGTTGCGACCTGTGCATTGGCAATAGGCAGTCGGGTAGCTTCATCGGTTACATTTCCCTCGACACTGCCGGTAATGAGGGCGATGTTCGAGGAGAAGAGGATGGCTCTCCCATTGGTGATGGAAGCTGCCCCAGGGGAAAGCTGATTCCAGTATGCAAGTTGTAAACCGTCGGTCTGATTGCCGTTTTCAATGCCTGTAGTCCAATAATAGACATCAGAGCTGCCACCCCACTGCTGACCCTGTGTGTGAGTCATCGTACTGTACTGAAAGACAAAATCATGGTCGCCTGTATATGTCGGATGCGCCGTCTGGGTATAAAAGATCACTTCAAACGTGCAGGGATTACTGTTCTGGTAATCTCGGGCGTTATACCACTCTACGATGAATCTTCCTCTTGGTTGATCCCAGTAAGTGTAAACACCGGAATTGGCGTCGCCGGCGATGAATCTCTCATCCCAATAGGGTGCGATCATGTAATTGGGACCAAGCGGCGAGGGAATCACCCAGTTACGTCCATTCGGCAAGTCCGCCTGACTTCCCATCGCCATCATGCCATTGCTCGAAACGGTGGCGACATTAAACCGCGCTCCGTAATACTGAATCGTGAAAGGTAGATTGATCACAACCGCCGCGTCACCGTCATCCATGACATCATGGATATTGAGCAGTGTCCCGTTGTAATCGTTATTCGGTGCATTAGGATTGACCTCGATCCAATCATAAGTAGGCGCCATGTCATATTCAGTATCGGTATTGTCAAAAGCGTAATAACCATAATGATCCGGTCCAACTGGATCGTTGGAGTTACGCGTTCCGATTGGAATCAAGAAATAGGTGGAATCCACTTGATCATCAGCGGTAGTGATGACCATCATTGCCCTGGCGGAGTTACCGGGAATTGCAGTTGGGTGGCTGGAGATGCGGAATTGCGTACTGGTGCGGGATTGCCCGATGGTCATACTGGCGAAGGTTGCGGTTCCATTGACGATGCCCAAAGTTGGACTTAAACTGTGAAGAACAGCGGTCGAGGTGGCTGCCGGACTGCCGCCGACATTGCGCACTTGTACCGTGATGTTTGTCGTTTCTCCCGGGTCAAAACCGGCGACTCCGTTTAATGAGACGAAGGCAAACTGCGGGGCTCGCACCGTGATCGGGAGTTGATCGGAATATGTTTGTTCTCCACTTTCAAATTCTACAGTGAGGTGTAAAATCCAATCATGTTGTGCTTCCGGCTCAATTTCCACCAGGATCATCCCCTCCCCATCGGAGGAGGCATTGGCAGCCAAAGTCCCATAATCAATCGTCCCGGTGATCGATGAAATCCACGGTTCATCGCTGGAAGCGCTGGCGACAACATCGGGTGCGGCAGCATCGCCAAAGTTCTTTGCCGTAATGATCAAACCAACTGTCTCGCCGGCTTCCGGTATCCCGTCATCGTCACCTACAGTTCCATTCTCGCCATCATCGACGATCTCGAAGGAATCATATCCGATACGTGCAGGAGGTTCTACTACATCGACCGCCAAACGATACGGCGCATAGTGCTGTTTACTCACCGTGAGCATGGCATCGCCCGCATATCGAATTGGACAGTTCAAGGTGATTGATCCTTGACTGTCGGTGATCCCTCTGGCGATGATTTCCTCCTCCTCATCGACTTTATATAAGGTTACCCAGGCGCCAATCACCGGCTCGCCGTCATCTCCTACAGTGACCGAATAGCTGTTGGTTCCTACCTCGATTTCATCTTCCGCATCGACATCGAGAAGTTGGGGAATGCCGGTCCAGACACTGACTGTGGGGTCACCCATCAGGTTGTCCCACTGGTTGAAATTAGCGAGTTCCCCATTCTCGAAACCGTTGTAATTGTTCCAGATATTCAATTTAGCACCGACAATCAGATCGCCAAGGGAGGGATTACGCAAGACAAGAAGGCTGTATCCACCCCCGCCGCCGAGCGAATTATTGAATCTTGGATTTGTTTGTCCAGTCGCATTTCCGATAGCGCCGATGCCGCCCCGCGCGATTGTTGGAGTACCGGCGCGCATGTATGCTTCGTTGATCCCGAAGTCCTGCGACCAGTTGCCGGTATAACAGGTCAAATCTATCACAGTCGGTGTCATATTATTATTGACCAGGGCGTTTATGGTGCCAGGTTGCAAGCCGGTTCCAGCGTAACCACGCGCGCTGTAAAAGATTACCCCAGCGTTGATGCAGTTGACTGCTATGGTGTTTGTATTACCATTACCCCAGGGAGGAACCCAGGCGGTGTCGACTTGTGTGAAACCGAGTGCCAGCATGGCATGGCGATGATAGCGGCACATGAAAACCGTACCGATTCCGGAATGGTTCGAGGAAACGTTGCACATCCCTCTTAAATACCAGGCGGTATTATTCATATTCGGACTGCGTTCGTAGGTCAGCACTTTGTTGACATAAGTCAAGACGTCGGTGTTGGTTTCAACGCTGATTCTCCCGACCGCCACATCGAGCAACTGGTCGCCACCGGCGAGGGTTGAATACTGATGGTCGCCATGCCCCCATCCGGCACCGGTGGAAGCCGGTACGGGAAAGGCGCCAGTATCGTCTCCCACTATGACCACGTAATCAAACTTCGGGTTGGCATCCTCGTACCGAGCGATCAATTCATTACGAATCGCGGTATTATTCCATTGAACATCGGCATCCGTAAGAAGATCGAGAACCCAACCCTTCTGACGTTTCCATTCGAACCAGGGCTCCATTAAATCCATCAGCCCGGCGTTGTTGCGTATGACAACCTGGACATGACCGCGATATAAAGTGTATTGATCGAGTTCAGCGTCATTCCAATCGAGGAATTGCTTGTACCAGGGAAGGAAGGCTTCGCTGATCTTGGTCGGCATGGCGTCAAGGGCATTACACAGGTCTTCTCCCTCGAAGCGGATTTGTACTTGGATGTTGCTGTAGACACGAATTTCATGGCGCGCTGCATTTACCTGAACGGGGAAAAGAGCCAGTGTACTGACTCGAAAGTCGTGAAATATCGCCGGCTCGGTCGCTTCCGCCAGTGTGCCGGGAAACCACTCATCCCGGTTGTTCAATATCGGTCCATAATCCTCATCGAGTTCGTTCTGGTAGTAAGCCGCATACCTGATGGCGGAATAAGTTTCATATTCAGCATTCAGCACCTCAACGACAATCCCGCTACGGGGTGGAACTCTGAACATTCTGCCGGTCATTGGAACAATTGGATAACCATCATCCTCTATCGCTCCGCCATCGGTGTATTCGAGAATCTGTAAGGGATCATCGCCCTCTTCCAGGATTGTCCAAGTCGGTTCTTCCAAGTCCAGGGACAAGGAGAGGCTCCCAGGGTTTATTTCTCGGTTTTGTACCTGCGCATGATAGAACTCATGTTGAGCAGCCTGAGGAGCAGCGGCAAACGTTGAAACTGCCAGGACTAGTGAAATTGTCAACACTAAGTACCATCGAATCATCGTCATCTCCTGATAAAACGTAAAATTTTTCTGGTATATTTTAAGACCCAGTTTAATAAACTGTAATTTCTAAGCAGAGCCATTAAGAGCAAATTCCAAGCCAAGATTATTGCCAAGCCTATCTCCATGTTTAAATTAGCCGTAGAAAAGATGAAGGTTAGAGATTCTTCCTAAATTCCCCAAATTTCACAATAAGGTAGGAATCATACTATATTGGGTGGTGTCAGCCGTCCTCGGCTGACACCATGGGTGGGTGGTGGGTGGTGTCAGCCGTCCTCGGCTTGAGGTGGTGTCAGCCGTCCTCGGCTGACACCATGGGATGGGTGGTGTCAGCCGTCCTCGGCTGACACAATATCGTCCTCGGCTGACACAATATCCAAGATGCAAATTCAACTTGAACTCTGCAAATAATGCCCGGTTGAACGTGGCCTGAATAATGCCCGGTTGAACGTGGTGTCAGCCGTCCCCGGCTGACACCACCTGAATAATGCCCGGTGAACGTGGTGTCAGCCGGGGACGGCTGACACCACCTGAATAATGCCCGGTTGAATGTGGTGTCAGCCGTCCTCGGCTGACACCACCTGAGACACCACCTGATGTTTTTTGCGTTTATTCAACCCAGGTAAAAAAATTGAATGCCAATAAGCTCAGCGTTATTATTATCACGAGGAATGAGGAAGCAAGAATCCAGGATTGTCTGCTCTCTGCAAAATTTGCTGATGAAGTAATAGTTGCTGATACCGGATCGACGGATAATACGATTCAAATCGCGGAGTCTCTGCACGTACGAATCGAAAGAGTTCCTTTTACCGGCTATGGCGCGACAAAACAGAAGGCAGCAGATCTTGCACAGAAAGAGTGGATTTTTTCTCTCGACGCCGATGAACGAATCACCCCAGCCCTTCAGGTTGAGATCAAGGAAAACATTGACAATCCAGAGTCTTATGTGGGATTTGCCATGCCGCGATTGACCTGGTTATGGGGCAAACCGATTCGTCATGGCGGTTGGTATCCCGGGCATGTAATAAGGCTGTTTCGTAAGGATCGGGGGCATTTCTCCTCCTCGCTGGTGCATGAGCAGGTCATTGTAACGGGACAAGTCAAACGTCTTTGCTCCCCTCTTGAACATTACACCGATCCGACTTTTCCCCATTATCTCGCCAAGTTGGATCATTTTACGTCTCTGGCAGGCAAGGAATTGGCAGGTACAACAGAGCGGTGCAACCCGGGAATTGCTGTTTCACGTGCGCTGACGACATTTATAAAGATGTATTTGCTCAGGTCAGGCTGGCGTGATGGATTGCATGGCGCACTACTGGCGGGTTCCAGCGCTTACAGCACTTTTTTGAAATACCTGAAAGCTGAAATGATTCGGAAGGGATATGAGGATATTTTCCTCTCTTCAAGTCTGCTGGAAAAGAAGAATGAATGATTGATGGTGTCCGTTGGTGGTGTCAGCCGTCCTCGGCTGACACCA
>CAZCRQ010000095.1:6851-10245 GCA_964501095.1 uncultured bacterium
GAATGAATGATTGATGGTGTCCGTTGGTGGTGTCAGCCGTCCTCGGCTGACACCACCTGACCATCCTCGGCTGACACAAGCTATGGATGAATGAATGATATTACAGCGTTCCTCACCGCCGAAACTGCTTGTCACAGAGATCACGATACAATTCATTCGTCTTATACAGTTCATCATGCCTGCCTTCGGCGATTATCCTGCCCTGATCGAACAATAAAATGCGATTAGCGTTGGTAATACTGGAAAGCTGATGTGTTGCCATTAGAACCGTTCTGCCTTTTGCCGCTTCTTCGAGAGTGAGAAGGATTTCTCCGGCGACATCGCTGTCCAGGGCGGAGGTCGGTTCATCCAAAAGGAGAATCGGCGGATCTTTCAACAATGCCCGAGCAATGCTGATCCGTTGACGCTGCCCGCCGCTCAACCGCTCTCCCAGATCGCCAAGATTGGTATCGTACCCCTCCGGCAGTTCACAGATAAAGTCGTATGCTCTCGCCTGTTTTACCGCCGCGGATAGATTCTCCTCCGAAATGTCCGGCTGATGAAAGGTGATGTTGTTCCGCACGGTATCATGGAACAGCACTACTTCCTGGGTGACAATGCCGAAAAGCTGACGCAACTGTCGAATGTTGTATTCACGCAAGTCTATGCCGTCCAAGAGAATCCGTCCTTCGCTGGGATCGTAGAACCGCGGCAGGAGGTTGAGAAAGCTGCTTTTCCCCGAACCGGAACGACCGACCAGGGCGATATGTTCATCGGGACGGATTTCTAGTGATACTTTGCTCAACGCGCTGGGACGCTGCGGATCGTAATTCAGGGAGACGTTCTCGAAACGGATGCTGGTCTTGAAATTTTGCACTGCTTCCGGTTTTTGCGTCTCCCGTATCTCATAATCCGCTTCCATCAGCTCAAAAACACGCTGGGCGGCACCTTCCGCCGCTTTGAGATTGGTTTGAACATTGCCCAGGCTGACCAGAGGACTCAAGAGACCGAAGAGCAGCACCAGGAAACGGACAAAATCTTCCGCCGCCAGCCATTGACCTCCCATGATCTTTCCCCCGGCGAGGAAGAGAATACCCGCAATGACTATCACTCCGACCAGCTCATTCACCGGACCGATCAGGCGACGCGTCCGTTCTCGTCCCAGTGACTGATGAAAGTGATCGGTTGTAGCTTGACTAAAACTTGATTTTTCCGTCCGTTGACCGCCATAAGCCTGAATAATTCGCATTCCATAGAGAGCATCGTTCAATCGGGCGGTGACATAGCCAAGTTTTTCCTGAGCACGTTTTGATTTACGCTTCAGGCTAGCAGCGATGACGGACGCCGCCAGACCGGTCAGCGGAGCAATTACCACCGCCGCCAAAGTCAGTTTCCAGGAAATCCCCAATAGAAGAATGATAAAGACAAGCGCAGTCAGAGGATCACGGATCAAATAGCTGAAACTTTCCGCCAATCCAGCGTTGAGGGTGGTGATGTCGTTGACGCCTGCCGAAACCAGGTCGCCGCTTTTTCGCACCAGAAAAAATGATAAATCCTGCTGTAACAGCTTGCTGTAGAATTCATCCCGCATTTTTCGCGTAATCTGCTGCTCGACAAAAGTGGTGATATATAATTGGATATACAGAGCGAGATTTTTCAGAAAAAATGCGGCGATCATGAAGAGGATAACGTGTTGCAGGGAGTGGAGGGGATTGTCCGAATGAACCAGTAAAGCGCTGTGATGTTTGAGAAAATCGGTAAAGTTCTCCAGATTCAATCCACCTTCCGGAGCCGACGGGACACTGATTCCGCCTGAAAAAAGCGCTTGTACCAGATCCGCCGAGAGCCAGATGCTGAATGTGGAGAATAGAATAAACACCAGACTGGCGAGCGCGCTGACTGCCACACGGAATGAGTGAGGACGGAGATAAATCAGATATCGTCGAATAAAACTCATGCCGACAATATACGAAGGAGGCAAATTATAATAACACGGTTAATTTGTGCCTTCGTGACCTTGTGTCTTCATGTCTTGGTAGTTATAAATGCCTCGCCTTGCTCCCCGCACGGGGCGCACTTGATGGAAATAATTGGTGGGTAACTACCTTTTCCGTGAAGTTACCCCGCTATCTCGGAAATGGTTACATCGTAACTGATGCTATCATAACAAGATACGCAGCCTCTTCGCCGACCGCTCTCAGAGGGTAACTAACTCCGACCTCGGAGGGTAACTAACTTGTTACCCTCGCGGCGGAGGGTTACATCGTAGTTACCCTCGTTAGTTACCCTGCCCGAAAGCCCACCTACTCAAGCGTAGCCCCGAATCACAACCATTGTTTTCGATTGAGTCGCAACAGGAAATCAAGTCGAAGTAGTTGTTTACTCGGCATTCGTTCGTCGCCCGAACCTGTTTATTCAAGACACCAGCGCGAACGTTCGGATGAGAGGAAACGCCCTCGCGAGTTACGGTTTCCCGAGGGCGTTTTCAAGACATGTGGAGTTTTAAGGCGGAACATCCGGCGTGCGGTTGATGACAATACCCTTGCCACCCCAACTCGGTCTTCGCTTAGTTTGTCACCAGCACGAACCGATTCGATATTGATCCGAGGTTCTTGATGACGACCGTGAAATCGCTTGTCCAGAGCGGGATAAATTCGAACAAAGCGATGTCAGTGTTGTCTGTGTCAGAAACGACCAGATTACCGTTTTCGTCGTAGACCCAGAAGTCCATGTCCGAGTCATGATCACCTGTGATCGCGATCCGCGCCCACTCGCCTTGCCGGAACGGAATCACATACCTGACAGTCGAGTAGGCAGGGAGCAGTTTTACCGCGTATTGCGGACCGCCAGCCGCTCCGCGTAGCGTCATGCCCGGCTCTTCCTTCGCCACTTGATCGGCCAGCGCGATCAGTGCTGGGTCTTTGGTCGATCCTTTGGCTTCAGCGAGGAGCTTGCCGGCATCCATGCTTGGTGAGTGGTCACCTGGTTTGTCACCGGAAGCCCCGGCCGGCTCGATCTTGGGCTCCTTGGTGATGGAGGAAAGTTGAACCTGCCTTAGGATGCTGGCTGCCGTGATAAGGTAGAGGGGCGACCCGGTCTCCCGCCCCAGTGTCACGAGAGATTGCGCCAGCGATACCTGAGCGACCTGTTCGGCGGTTTGATCCGGTTGGATCTTCTTTGCGCTGTCCGGTGACATAAGATTGACCTTTTTAGGGTCGGCTTCTGTGGAGGCCAGCAATCCCATCGCTAAGACGATTCCCAAGATGGAGAGGATAGTGCTAGATGATTTCATGCTTTTTCTCCTTGTGTTGAATACACATGACCGATTGCATGAGTTTGCGGCCATGTGTAATGATGTGTCTGTTAGAAACTCTGTTGCTCGAAAGTCGCTACCGCGTCATCGACCGTAATAGAC
>CAZCRQ010000096.1:0-6987 GCA_964501095.1 uncultured bacterium
GTGTCAGCCGAGGACGACTGACACCACATCATTAAAGTGTCAGCCGAGGACGACTGACACCACACTTAAGGAAGCGGATCATTATGAAAACTAATATCATCCCAATCCCTCTCACCATCCACCGAGGCGATCCCACATCCATCATGGGCATTGTGAATGTCACTCCGGACAGTTTCCATGACGGCGGAAGGTATTTAAATGCCTCGAAAGCCGTAGAACATGGCTTGAAACTAGCAGAAGAGGGGAGCGCATTTCTCGATGTAGGTGGAGAATCGACTCGTCCGGGTTCATGTTCGGTCACGGTGGAGGAGGAGAAGGCGCGAATCCTGCCGGTTATCTCCGAACTTAGCGAAAAATCCAGTGTGCCGATCTCGGTTGATACGACAAAAGCTGAGGTTGCCGAGGCGGCGATACGCGCCGGAGCTTCAATTATCAATGATGTCTCTGCCGGCGTTTTTGATCCCGAGATCCTTTCAGTCGCCGCGCATTGGGAAACTCCTTATATCGCAATGCATATCCGCGGCACTCCGGAGTCGATGCAAAAAAACACGCGATATGAAAATCTCCTAGAATCTCTGTTGGCGTATTTTGAACAACGAATAGAGGCTTGCCTACACGCCGGGATTCCTCTGGAGAAGATTATTCTCGATCCGGGAATTGGGTTTGGAAAATCATTGGAAGGGAATTATTCCCTCTTGGCTCACCTTGAGGCATTTTATACATTTAACCGACCGCTTTTAGTTGGTCCATCACGCAAGAGCTTTTTAAAGCTGGCGGGTGCGAAGGAGACTGCGGATCGTCTCCCGGGCACCATCGCCGCGGTGACCTTGTGCGCCTTAGCCGGGGTGGAGATCATACGGGTGCATGATGTCGCCGAAGCGGTGCAAGCGGTCAAGGTGGTTCAATTAGTCCAGCATCAACGTAGGCAACTCAAACACGATACTTGATCACGTTCACAGATACGAAAAAAGATAGACTGATCATTCGACCGATGGTTTTGGACGATGTGTTCGAAATCGCTCGAATCGAAAAAATCTGCTTTCCACAGGATCCCTGGAACGTCCATGCCTTGAAGGTAAGCGTGACAAATCCTTATGGATATTGTCTCACCGCGCAGATCGAAAATAAAATCGTCGGTTACTTGATCGGAACCGAAGGTGATGGCGCCGGTCATTTGATGAATCTTGCCGTGTCACCCCAATACCGGAGAAAAGGTATCGGAAGTGCGTTGCTCGGGAATTGGATCGACCGTGGAAGACGCCTGGTCTGGAATAAAAGCACACTGGAAGTGAGGCAATCCAATTTTGAAGCGATAAAACTATATGAAAAATTCGGCTATAAATATCTGAAAACAAATAATCATTACTATCTCAATGGAGAAGACGGTATAGTGATGATTCGTGCGTTTGAATGCGCGGTTCAGGAGTAATGCTTATGCCTGATTGGTTTCAACGTTCCAAGGATGGTCTGGAAGGGGCAGAGAAGAAAGAGACGCCGGAAGGTCTTTGGATAAAATGTACAAACTGCAACCAAGTGATGTATATAAAAAAACTTGAGCGGAATTTCTCGGTCTGCCCGGAATGCAATTTCCATAATCGCTTGTCGGTGGAAGGATATGTAAATCTATTAGTGGACGAAGGCACCTGGAAACCGTTCAATGAACAGATGAAATCCGCTGATCCCTTGGACTTTCGCGATTCCAAGAGATACAGCGAACGTTTAGCCTTGACAATGAAGAAGACGGGATTCAACGAGGCTCTCTATACTGGTGAAGCGGAGTTATCGGGTCATCGGATAGTCCTGGCGATCATGAATTTCGATTTTCTCGGTGGTTCGGTGGGCAGCGTAGTGGGCGAGATGATGGCACGGGCGATCGACCGCGCGGTTCAGACAAAACGCAGCCTGATTGTTGTCTCCTGCAGCGGCGGGATGAGAATGCAGGAGGGGATCATCAGCCTGATGCAGATGGCGAAAACCTCCGCCTTCCTCACCCGACTCGCCCGAGCGAAGCTACCCTTCATCTCCATAATCACCGATCCGACCACCGGAGGAACGACTGCCAGCTACAGCATGTTGGGTGATCTGAACCTTGCCGAGCCTAATGCTTTGATTGGATTCGCTGGACCCAGGGTTATAAAACAGACCATCGGACAGGATCTGCCGGATGGATTCCAACGCAGCGAGTTTCTCCTCGATCATGGTTTCCTCGACCAGGTCGTTCACCGTCTGCAATTAAAGGAACGCCTTGCTGAGTTCCTGATGTACTTTACCGGCAAGGAATCGAAACCAGCTCCGACACCATCATCGAATGCCTGATAGTTCATATTGAATATTATATGACGGGAATGACACCCCTAATGATTTTTTCCTTCTCGGACAGCCTGGAAAGCAAGAATCCATGAGTGCCTGAAATAAAGGAGAAAAAACAATGAAAAAAATGAAAATAATAATTCTTTATCCTGTTTTTACACTTATTTTTATATCCAGTATTCTCTTGAGCGCCAGTTTTGCCTTTAACTACGATAATTCGGTTGAAATCGACCTTTCCTATCTTGCGTTATACAATGCTATGTCTCAGCGTCAGGAGATGGCGATTGGCAAACGTCAACAGTTCGATGGCGCCGCCAATCTCGGAATGGACTGGTATCTTTGCGAATATATCTCCAGTAGGGTAGAATTTTTCCTAGGAGCAGGAAAAGGCAGCCTGGGTTTGGCTGGACCTGCGGCGGTTGCTGATCTGTGCCTGGAAATCCAGATTCCTAGTAAATTTATGGCGTTGACTTTTGGTACGATTGATCTTCCATTCGGCGTCGAGACGGAATGTCTCTCTGACAATGCAAATACAATTAACAATTCTTTTATTGTCAACTCTTTATTATACAATGGATTAGCATCTCCCGTGTCTATTCCCGGCGCCATTGGCGTGCAGGGACGGTATATCAAGGATCAGTTTGATGTTACAGCCGCTGTGGGCAATGGGATGAGTGGCGACGCTTCCAATCCTGATGGCGGATTTCTCTTCGCCGGTCGTGTAGCGATAACCTCAAATAACAGCATTTTTCAATTCGCCGCTTCCGCCTTGAAGAGCGAGGATCGCACCGATTACGGCACCTCCGGTTTTGGGGTCAATCTCACCGGCTGGCTGTCGGAAGGGAGTATCCGGCTGAATTCGCATAATTATCTGAAAGGCTATTTCGGACAATTGGTTTTTGGCGATTTTAACCGCGCTACGAAGGATGGGGTCAATGTCTGGATGGGAGAACTCGGTTTCAACACCGATTTTCTGCCTCTGGTTTTTCGCGCCAGCGGGTGGATCCCGGATGATGCCAATGGCAACGGCAAAGGGATTTCCCACGGCATCCCCAATCCCGGATTGGGGCTTGAGGCGGAGAAGACGAGAAATCCCCAACTTTTCACGGATCAGATTGTGAATCGCTATCAGATAGCCGCCAATTACCCGATTTTCGACGAACTGATTTTTAAAATGGAAGTGCTCATCGATGATTATAACAAAAGCACTTTGGATGTCACGGCTTTTATCATCGGTTTGAATGGACAATTTTGCTTGAAGTGAACTCATTACACATTTGAAACAGCGAAGAACCCTAAAATACTTGCGAGACATACTCTTGGATGCATCATGCTGAGAAAATTAACGGTGATGGTTTTATTGATCATTCTGACAATAGTAAAAACAGGAGAATTATTGGGACTGGAGTATATCCCGGGAATCTTGCTAGTCCGATTCAACATCGAGGTGAATCTCGTTATCAATCAGGAGGCGGGTATTCTCACTGTCGGCAATCCTGGGCTTGACCGTCTCTTTTCAAGATTTAAGGCGACCGAATTTCACCCCTTCTTCGGAGAGATGATCATCAAGGATTCGGACTACTGTTACCGGACACGAAACGACTATCAAATTCAATTCCCGGAAAATTCCGACATGGAGCTGATTGCCGCGGAGTTTAACCAGATCAAGAGTGTCGCCTGGGCTGAACCTGATTATTTGATCCCTTTGCTGAATTATCTCCCTGATGATCCCCTTTTTTATCAGCAGTGGTGGTTGGAGGTTTTGGATGCTGGCAGAGCCTGGGCGGTACAGACCGGCAGAAATGAAGTAATAGTAGCTGCCATCGATACCGGAGTCGATTGGAAACATCCGGACTTGATCGACAATATCTGGATCAATCCGGGAGAAGACATCGATCTCGATCATCGTCCCTACGATCCTTTTTTCCCCGACCTGGTGGGCACACTGGGAGATCAGAATGGGCGTGATGATGATGGGAATGGTTTGATAGACGATTTCATCGGATATGACTGGGTAAACGTGTCAAATAATCAGGTTGCCGAAGGGGAGGATGGTGTTCCAATAGATAACGATCCGGGGGATTTTAACGGGCATGGCACGGGCTGCAATTCAGCGATGGCGGAATGTGGAAACAATGGGATCGGGGCGCTTGGAATCGCATTTACCTGCAAAATCATGGGACTTCGCGCCGGTTATGAGAACCGCAGCGGAGACGGCGCCATACAATTGAGTTCCGCGGTGCAGGCATTGGCTTATGCCACGGAGAACGACGCCGATGTGATCAGTTTGTCTTATGGTGGACCGACGCGGTTGAACTCGATGCAGGATGCGGTGGAGAACGCTTGGAACAGTAACATGCTCATTTTCGGCGCTGCCGGTAATTCAGGCGAAAATGAGGAACTCTATCCCGCGAACTATAACCATGTTTTCGCCGTGGCGGCAACAGATCAAGATGATCGACGTGCGGATTTCTCCAATTGGGGCGATTGGATCGATGTCGCGGCGCCTGGTGTGGATTGTCTAACCGCTTGGTTCGATCATGAGAATCCCAATCCCTCAGTATACGCATATTGGGATGGTACCAGTGTGTCAGCACCCATCGCTGCCGGACTGGGCGCTCTGGTCATCTCGCAATATCAGGGATTTTCCAATGATTATTGGGAAAATGTCATTCTCAGCACCACGGACACGATCAATCCCGATCACCCGATTGGAACCGGCAGGATCAACGCTTACAAAGCTGTTACTCAGTACTATTGGCCCAACTTGATCATAGAAGAAATCCGACTTTCAGATCCAGATAGCAATGGTCATCCCGACCGTGGCGAGACCATAGAAGTGCGTCTGACTATTTCCAACGCTCTGGGATGGCGTGATGCCGACCAGGTGTTTGCCAGCATCGATTTTGATGTAAACGGGATTCAACTCGATCAGGAACGTATTCTTGTAACTGCCCGCCTGCATGATGGATCGACGGTCTATAATAACAACAATCCATTGATTTTCACCGTACCGGATGATTGGGGTGAGGGGCGATTTGTAAATATGACCGTCACTGTTGTCTGCGATCCCAATGAGTATGAAATTGCCGAAAGTGTGCGCCTCCTGATCGGCACACCGCAATTCATCCTGGTCGATGACGACGGCGGGGAGGAGTATGATACATTGTTATGCAATGATCTTGAGGAATTTGGTTATGTCTATGACCGTCTCAATGTTGTCGCGTCTGCAATCCAGATTACTGAGGACTATCTCTCTCGTTACGAAGCGATCGTGTGGATGACCGGGGATGTCGAAAATCCTTTGAGCGAGACCGAGATTTCAGCTCTGGAAGGTGCTCTGAACCATGGAGTGAATCTATTCCTCTTCGGTCAGACTCTCGATGAACAGCTTGCCGGCAGTGATTTTTACCGTGATTATCTCCATGCCGAGCATGTTGACGGCAATGGGATCATGGGTTTGGATGCCGCTGTAGGTGCCCCACAGCCTCCGATCCTGCCCAACTGCCGCATTGTCCTCACCGGTCTCGGCGGCGCCAACAACAACCACGATCCTGATGTCATCCTGCCGGTGAACGCCGCCCAGGCAGCGTTTGAATATGCCAATTCCGAGAACATCGGTGGTATCCTTTACGATGGTGAGGATTACAAACTGGTTTACTTTGCCTTCGCCTTTGAAGCAGTCAGTGGAGCTGGGGGAACTGCAAAACGTGGGGAAGTTCTCGCCTGGCGACAGGATGGCAATCTAGGAATACTGCCATGGTGGGGGATGATCAGCGATGAACCCGAGCAACCGGTATTATCCATTGTTCCGGTTGGTTTCTCTATCGAATCGATTTATCCGAATCCCTTCAATGCTTCCACTACTCTGTTATTTACCGTACCGATTCAGCAGAATATCCGCTTGGAAGTATACGATCTTCTCGGGCAGCGAGTCACCTCACTGGCGAAGGGGGTATTTTTCTCCGGAACCCATTCCATCTTGTGGGAATCACCGAATCTTCCGAATGGCTGCTATTTTGCGGTTCTCGAGGATGGATCTTCGAGAGTGGTAAAAAAGATGGTGCTTTTGAAATAGTAGGCGACTTTTCGTCTTGTTTCTTCTCTTTGAATCTTACTTCATTCAGAATGACTTCAGCTCGAGATTTCTCTTAAACTAAACATTTACCCTTTATGGAATTGGTTATCAGCCTTTCCTTCGGACGTCTCAAGTAAGGCTTGTTCCAACCAACCGAAACGTGCCTCAGGAAAGCAGTCGAACTTAGGAGCATAGGGTTTGATGTCCAACAATGGTGTTCCATCCAGCATATCCACATCCTCCACTTCGAGACAATTGGCTTCAACTCTGAGCAGTCGAACCGGAGAGATGCCGATGGGATTGATCCGATTGGGAGTGCGTGTCGCGAACAAGCCCCTTTTTGTGTCATCCAGGTACGGTTTGACGGTCAATTCGGCTGGTTTGCTTTTGTGAAACCAGTAGATCAGCCAGATTCGTTCAAATCCTGCCAGATCCTGAAGCGCTGGTATGAGAAAAGGCTCGAGTTCAACTACTCCTTTAATTCCCTTCGCTTTGAAAGGTTGAATCGGCGTTCCCGCCTGCATCTTGTGTGGAGTGTGAATGATTCCTATCTGACACCATTTATACGGTATTTCCTTCATAAGTAGCATGGACGTCTC